>NZ_JBFFKR010000007.1:0-40098 GCF_041555295.1 Ancylomarina sp.
GGTAACCATGATTTCTTTTTAGAGCAAGCCACTTCGAAAGAAATAAAAAAGCTGATGCCTGAAGGGGTGATTTATTTGAATGATTCTGGTGTTGTGATTGAAGGTTTGAAAATTTGGGGATCGCCGGTTCAGCCCTGGTTTCATAATTGGGCCTTTAATCGTAGTGAAAAAAGTATTTGTAAACATTGGAACGAGATTCCTAATGATACCGATATTTTAATTACCCATGTGCCACCACAAAATATATTAGATAAAAATAGGAGAGCAGAATCCTGTGGTTGTCCACATTTAACAGCACGAGTTAAAGAGGTGAACCCACAATATCATATCTTTGGTCACATACACGAAAGTTATGGCGTGATTGAAAATGATGGTATTACTTATGTGAATTCCAGCAATCTTAATTTTTTATACGAATACGCAAATCAACCCATCATCATTGATGTGAATCCATAATAAACATCTTATCTTCAAGTTCAAATTATTATCTGTAATATATGTCTTAGTATGAATGATTTAAAAGGCAATAAGTTTATTTATAGCATAGTCGCACCGACACTACTCGCTATCAGCATGTTTATCGTATCATTTTATGTGATTATTATTCCTTTGTTCGAGGATAGTATGATGGATCGTAAAAAGGAGATGATTCAGGAGCTGACAAATACGGCTTGGAGTGTTTTGTCAGAAAATAATGATGCTTACAAAAAAGGGATATTATCTCTGGAGGAAGCTCAGCAAAGAGCTGCAGAACAAATTGGGACGATGCGGTATGGGAATGAACAGAAGGATTACTTTTGGATCATCACCTCAAGTCCTAAAATGATTATGCATCCCTACAGACCTGATTTAAATGGAAGTGATCTGTCCAACTATGCCGATAATCATGAAAATAAACTTTTTGTAGATGCTGCCCAATTGGTGAATGAAAAGGGAGAAGGAATTATTCAATATTACTGGCAGTGGAAAGATGATGCCTCTAAGGTTGTACCCAAACTCTCGTATGTAAAAGGTTTTGAAGATTGGAATTGGGTTATAGGTACAGGGATTTATCTGGAGGATGTTAAGCTTGAAATTCAACAATTAAAAAAGTTTTTATTAAAAGTATCTTTTGTTATCATTTTACTGATTGTTCTTATTTTGATTTATGTATTACGACAAACCAAAATTCTTGAGGAGAAACGAGTTCAAGCAGAGAAGAAATTAAGATCATCCATACAAAAATATAAGAGCCTGGTAGATGCCTCGACCGAAGGCACCCTTATGCTTGTAAACAAAAAGGTCGCCTTTGCAAACGAGAAATTCCTTAAACTATTAAATAATGAGGGTGATGAGATTATAGGTGCCGATTTTTCAAGTTTGTTTAAAATGACTTGGGAGGCATTGGTTGCAACAATTGAGAATCCCAATAAGTCTTATACGCTCGAAACAGAATTGATTGACGCAAGAGCTGGCATGCACAATGTGATCATTTCTCTGACTCAGATTACCCATTCGGGCCAAATCGGCTATATTCTTGTCGTTAGAAATGTAACAGAGAACAAACGCTTACGTTTGGATGCTCAAAAACTTTCCGATGATATTCAATTGTCCTTGCAGCTTATGAATCAGCCTGTTCTCAATTTAATCAATAAAAATGTGATCTGTAACCTAAGCAATACGGTTAATGAGGTTGCCAGAATAATGACTGATAATAGATCCAAGCTAATTTGTGTGAAGGAAAAGGAGGATATCATTGGAGTGGTAACAGATACCGATTTGAGGAGCCGTGTTTTGGCCAAAGATGAGGCTGCTGATAAGCCCATTTATGCCGTAATGACCTCACCCGTAAAAACCATAAAGCAGGACGCGCTTTTGTATGAAGCTGTTTTGCTGTTTGAGCAAGAAGACATCACGCATTTACTGGTTGAAAACAACTACGGAAGTATTATTGGCAATATTAGTAATCAGCAATGTTTGGAAATGCAACGCAATTCCTTAAGTTATTTAATTCGTGAGATTAATGCCTGTTTCGTTATCAGCGACCTGAAAAGAATCTACAATAAGGTGCCCCTGTTAATTCAGGCTGTTTTTACCAGTACCGATAATATCAATAGTGTTTCGCGCATTATCACCTCCATAGCCGATGCGATCAACACAAGAATAATTGAAATGGCTTTGAAAGAAGTGGGAGAGGCCCCATGTGAATTTGCTTTTGTGGCTATGGGTAGTGAAGGGCGTGGAGAGCAGACTTTAAAAGCTGATCAGGATAATGCCATTATTTTTGAAGATCATACGGAAGAGAATAAGGCTTACTTTTTACGTTTATCAGAAATCGTAAATGAAAACCTTCACGCGATTGGTTATTCCAGATGTAAAGGTGATTTGATGGCTGGAAATCCGGAATGGTGTAATGCTCTTGATGTCTGGAAAGATTATTTTTCAAATTGGATTAATAATCCTGATATGTCCAATGTTTTGGATAGTTCCATCTTCTTCGATCTGCGTTTAATTTATGGAAATGACCGATTGGTCAACCAGTTGTTTGATCATGTATACGCTACTTTAGATGGGAATACTACTTTCTTTAATCAACTGGCTAAAACGGTGATTCGAAAGAAACCTAGCATTGAAAAGAAAAAGGTCGATCTTAAGCAGTTTCTACAGCCCATTATTGGTTATTTGAGAATTCACGCCCTTTATCATGCGATTCCCGAAACCAACAGTTTATTGCGATTGAATCAACTGATGGCTCATAATGTGATTCCCGAGAAGACGGGAGAGGAGATTGAGAAGATTTACAATTTCTTAATGCATTTACGTATTAAATGTCAGGTTGATTTACTTCTTGATAACGATTGGCCCGATAATTCTGTTTTGTTGAAGAACTTAACTGATATAGATCAGCAGACCTTAAAAACCATATTGAGCGAAATTTCAAAGCTTCAGGACGACCTACAGAAATCTTTTAAGATTTCGGAGTATCAACAATAGGAACTAAGGACACTTAATGGAATAATCAATAAGCCCTGTTTTATGAATTAAATCAGGGCTTTCCATCTGTTCAATATTTTCAGGCCAGTCATTTTATATCCACAATATATCGTTTAGTAAGATGTGAAGTTTTTTTAATTTTGATCTCCAATGTTGTGTTATGGCAAGTGAGATGTATAGAAGCTGATACAGAGAGCTTATGCTTCTTTGCATGGCTGCTCCTTGAAATTACCGATAAATAAATAGAAAAAATACAGGCCTATCATGCTAGTTTATATCAAAAAATGGTTTGTTTTGTAGTATTAAATATTAAACAAATCTATCATGATAAGAAAATACCTTCGGTTGATTATCGCCGGAATTTTATTTTTAGGATCTATCTTCCTTTTTGTTGAAGGAATGGTGTCATTAGGCATTTGGTCGCTTTTAGTTTCAGGTTTATTCATTTTATTCCACTTTAAGAATATAATGAATTTGTTGGCCTTTTATTTTGTAAGAAAAAATAAGTTTGAAAAAGCTGCAAATATATTAGGACGAGTGAAACATCCTGAAAGAATGATTAAAGGTCAGGAAGCTTATCACTACTATCTTTCTGGATTGATCGAATCACAGAAACAAAATAATTCCAAGGCTGATAAGGCTTTCAAGAAAGCACTTAAAATTGGTCTTAGGGTTAAAACCGATCAGGCAGTTGCAAAATTAAACCTTTCTGGTATTGCTTTGGCTCAGAGAAATAAGACGCTTGCCAGACACTACTTAACAGAAGCAAAAAAGTTAGATAAGCAAAAACATCTATCAGCTCAGGTTAGAGAAATTGAAGCTATGATGAAACGCATGTAAGTCTTCATCAATAGACTTAAGATAATATATTTAGACCTAACAGATGTTAAATCTGTTAGGTCTTTTTTTAGGCTCTAGTGAATAAATCTAATTTACTAATCAACTTTAATGAGTTGAATATCGAAGATAAGAACCGATCCGCCAGGGATGTTGCCATAGTCATCATTCCCATATGCCAAATGAGAAGGGATCAGTAGGATGCCTTCACCACCTTCTTTAAAATATTGAATACCTTCTGTCCAGCCAGCAACAACCTCTGAAAGATTAACTTCAAACCTTTCGTTTTGATCGAAGGTATCTCCATTGGTCAAATAGCCCATGTAAGCAATGGTTACATTCGAATCAGGACTTGGCTTTTTCCCTTCACCCTCCTTGGATACTACGTAATATAAACCAGAATCACTTTTTTGAGCATCTAGCTTATTTTTTTTGATATAAGCCTTTGTCTCTTCTTCATTTTGATGTTTATATCTGTATTTTTTCATCTGTTCTATTTTAAAAATATTGTTTGTGCGTTCTTAACTTGTGCAAAGTTCACGATTTTATCCTTAATAAGCACAATCTCAATATGAGTTACGAGCCAAAATTAGAAAATATTTAAGTTCTCATGTAATTATGATGATCGGTTGATGGTGGAAAATGATGGAGTACCATATACGAGACCACTCAATTTTAAAGTGCAATAACACATATTCAATTGTAAGAACAAGGCCTTTGTCGAAATTGTCTAAGTTGACAAACTTGACAGTATTAATATTAGTTTATATTGTATAGGTTTGTTTAGGAACTAATCTTTACTCATGAAAGTGCAAGTGAAACCTGGATGTAAACCAGTTAAATTTGGATGTGAGTTTAGGTGTTTTAATTAAGGAATAACCCTAAATATAAAATAAATGGAATTAATTATCGAGAATCTTACAAAGACCTATAGCAATGGTGTTAAGGCTTTAAACAATGTAAATATAAAAATTGGAGCTGGCATGTTTGGCCTATTGGGACCCAATGGGGCTGGTAAGTCGACGCTTATGCGTACCATAGCTACCCTTCAGGAAGGTGATTCAGGAAGTATTGAATTTGATGGCGTTAACATTATGGAGGATAAAATGACGCTTCGCAATTCGCTAGGTTATTTGCCTCAATCATTTGGCGTTTATCCAAAAATGTCAGCAGAAGACTTGTTGATGCATTTTGCCGAATTAAAGGGGATTTCGAATAAGCAAGAACGAAAAGAGATTGTTGAGGCAGTACTCGAACAGACTAACTTGACTGAAGCCCGTAAGAAAAATGTTGCTGGTTATTCTGGCGGAATGAAACAACGTTTCGGTATTGCTCAGCTTTTACTTAATAACCCAAGACTTATTATTGTTGATGAACCAACTGCTGGATTAGATCCTGCAGAACGAAGTCGCTTTCTTAATGTATTGCGCGAGATTGGAACCAATCACATTGTCATTTTCTCTACTCATATTGTTGAGGATGTTAAAGAGCTTTGTACCGACATGGCGATTATGAATGGTGGTGCTATCCTGACTCATCAAACACCTCGTGAGGCTGTTGAGCAAATAAAGGGTAAAATGTGGACCAAGCGAATTGAGAGAAGTGCGCTTAATGAACACAAAGACAATTTTGAGATTCTTTCTAGTAAATTCAACGACGATAATAGTATGAATATTAACGTTTACTCAGAGACTCAGCCAGACGAGTTTTTCATTCCCAAAGAGGCCGATTTGGAAGATGTTTACTTTGTTACACTAAAAAATGTAAACTAATCATGGGTAAATTTAATACACTGTTTAAATTCGAATTAAAATACTGGCTTAAGAACCCGGCTACATACATTTATGCAGCCGTGTTACTTGTTATATCAACATTGATAATGGCTGGTAATATTGGCGTGTTCGACAGCAATACAGCGACCACAGCATCGGTGCGTTTTGCTAATTCACCAATTGCATTGTTTAATAGCTTTGGGATCATATTATTGGGCTATTTTCTTCTGCCATCTATAGTTGGGGGATCAGTAAATCGTGATTTTAGCTCCGAGATGCACTCCATTCTTTATTCATATCCCTTTAAAAAATCGGAATATATTTTTGCAAAATTTTTCAGCTCAGTTCTTATTACACTGGCAATTTTTATGGTGTTTGGCTTAGGTTTTGTTATTGCTCCCTTATTGCCAGGCGTCAATCCTGAAATGCTGGGAGAATTCCGCCCCCTTGCCTTTTTGCAGATATACGGGTTAATTATTTTACCCAATATTCTTCTTTTTGGTGCTCTGGTTTTTGCTGTGATCACATTTACACGAAACCTTGGTGCTGGTTTTATTACGATGATCATCCTGTTTTTTGTACAGGGCATGTCGCAGAATTTAATGGGAGAGCTTGAGAGTAAGACTCTGGCGGCATTACTCGATCCATTTGGAACATCGGCAATTTCGCATGCAACAGAATATTGGAATGTTGCCGAGCGCAACACAAACTTATTGCCAATGGGTGGCTTGGTTTTAATCAACCGATTAATATGGTTTGCAGTTTCGGCACTTATATTTGCTGTGACTTATTATAAGTTTCAGTTCACTCAAAATGCTTTGTCCTTCCGTTGGTTCTCTAAAAAAAGTGCTGTTGTAGTCAAAGACAACTTCAACAATTTAAGAGATATAAACCTCCCTAAAGTAACGATCGACAATAGCCATAGTTGGAATATAAGATTGATGTGGAATATCTCAGTCATGAACTTTAAGTTCATTATTAAGTCGGTCCCCTTTATAACGCTTGTGGCTGTTGGAATTGTATTTATGGTTATTGGGCATACAACTACAATGAGCCTTTTTGGTACAACAACTTATCCTACAACCTGGAAAATGTTGCTGATCCCAAGCTCAATGTTCAAGTTATTTATTTTGTTGATTACCTTTTTATACTCTGGTATGCTCGTTCAGCGTGAGCGTCGTGCAAAAATGTTCGAATTGGTCGATGCAACTCATACGCCTAACTGGGTACCATACTTATCTAAATTTATAGCCTTAATAAAAGTGCAGATACTTTTGTTGGCGGTTGTGATGTTTACATGTATTATCATTCAGATTTCGGAAGGTTATTATGAAATTGAACCTTTGCATTATTTAATGGAGCTGTTTATACTCATGCTGCCTATCTATATTGTTTGGGCTGCATTTTCCTTATTTGTGCAGTCGCTTCTGTCAAATTTCTATATAGGATTCTTTGTTCTGTTTATACTTATGATTGTTAGTCCTTTTCTTTCAAAGCTGGGTATAGAACAACGAATATTTGTATTTAATGATGGACCTGGTTTTGCGTATTCTGATATGAACGGATATGGTAGCAATATTCCTGCCTATATGTTTTACCGATTGTATTGGTTGCTTTTTTCATTGGTATTGTTAATTGCTGGTTTGGCCATATGGCGTCGTGGCGTTCGCGAAACAGTTAAGATTCGTTTCCGTAGGGCGAAAGAGAATTTGACTCGTACATTGTACATTTCACTTACTATTTGTGTTGTTGGTTTTATTGCAGTTGGCGGATACATTTATTGGTTCGATAATATCAAGAATGAACATAAAACTGCTAAACAAAGTGAGCTTGATCAAGTAGAGTGGGAGACTAAATATTCTAAGTACTACAATATTGCTCAACCCCGAATTGTCGATGTTAAGGTTGATGTAGATTTGTATCCTGAGACCAACGACTTAAAAGTTAATGGGAGCTATATTGTTAAGAACAAAACAAATGAGGCCATAGATTCTGTTCATATTAACTATACTTATAAGAACACCACTCTTGCGTTTTCTCGTCCTACTGATTTAGTTAGCAAGGATACGGTTTTCCAGTATAATATCTACAAGCTTGATAAACCGCTTATGCCTGGCGATTCTTTGAGATTAAGCTTTACGATGAGAAATAGAACGAATCATTTCTTAAGATACACTTCGCCTGTATTGGCCAACGGTACCTTTTTTAATAGTGGAGGACTTCCTAGTATTGGTTATTCACGATCAGGAGAAATGGTGGATAATACGGTACGTAAGACGTATAATCTTCCAAAGCGTGATCGTATGGCGCCACCAACTGATACAACATCTCTTGGGAACACTTATATTTCGGAATGTGCCGACTGGGTTAATTTTGAAACAACAGTAAGCACAGCTGCTGATCAAATTGCTATTGCACCAGGGTATTTACAGAAGAAATGGATAGAAGGTGATAGAGCGTATTTCCATTATAAAATGGATTCACCAATTCTTAACTTTTATTCGTGGGTATCGGCAAGATTCGAAGTTTATACCGATAAGTATGAGGGGGTTGATATAGAGATTTATTACCATAAAGGACACGATTATAATATTGTCGATATGGCTGATGCTCTAAAAGCATCACTTAAATATTATGGCGATAATTATAGTCCTTATCAACACCGACAAGTTCGTATTATTGAATTTCCACGTACCATGGGAACTTTTGCACAATCCTTTCCAAATACCATCCCTTTTTCCGAAGCGATTGGTTTTATTGCCAAGGAAGATAAATCAGACAAAGGTGCTGTCAATTATGCGTACCATGTAACAGCACACGAAATGGCGCATCAGTGGTGGGCACATCAGGTTATTGGAGCCAATGTTCAGGGTGCGACTTTAATGTCGGAGAGTTTATCTGAATATTCGGCAATTAAGGTGTTGGAGCAGAAATATCCAAAGACAAAAATCCGAAAGTTCATGAAAGAGGAGCTTAACGGCTATTTAAAAGGAAGAGGAACAGAGCGGGTTAAAGAGCAACCTCTTATGTATAATGAGAATCAGCAATACATTCATTACAACAAAGGTGCTGTAGCCATGTATGCTATATCGGATTATATGGGTGAGGATAATCTAAACAAAGCACTAAGTGAGTACGTGTCTGATGTTGCTTTTCAGGAACCTCCATACACCACTTCGCTTGAGTTTGTTGAGTTGATGAAACGTCATATGCCGGATTCACTGGACTATGTGATTACAGATATGTTAGAGACCATAACACTATTTGATAATAAAGTAGACAGTGCCTATGTTAGCAAAACTGAGGATGGCAAATATAGAGTCAATTTTATAGTTGAAGCTGAGAAATACAGAGTTATTAAAACTGTGAAAGACGATACTACTGAGGTAGAAAGTGCTGAGGGGGCTGTTAAAATATCTTTTAATAATGATAACAAAAAAGAGGATAAACAGTATGTTGATATGAATGACTGGATTGATCTTGCCATTTTTGTTGAAGATGAAAATAAAGAGGAGCAGGAAATTCTATTTAAGAAAGTTCATATTACTGCCAAGGAAAATTCATTCACCTTTGTTGTCGATAAAAAGCCGCATAGTGTTGCTATAGATCCTTATCATAAATTAATTGACAGAAAAACATCTGATAATTCAGAAAAGTTAAAGGAAAAAGATGATAATAAATCTGAAGAGAAAATTACAGGCCTATAATCTTTTTAGTATAACTGACTTTAGTTTATAAAGGAAACTAGAGACTTGTTTCTAATCTCTTTTTAATACACCAATAATCTCCATGATTTATCATGGAGATTATTTTTTTTTATAAAATACAGATTTCCAGAATTTGTATACAACAGCAGATTGAGATTTGACTTAAAGTTCTTTTTCCATTATATAATCGTCCATTATAAAATTATTACCAATATCTATCACAATATCTCTTACCTGCCTAAATCCCATTTTTACGTAGGCTTTAATTGTTTCTGTATTGTTTTTATTGACGGTTAGCGATAAGGATTTATATCCCAGATGTTCTGCTGTCGTTTCAAGATAGTGCATGGTTTTTTTACCGATACCTTTGCCTCTAAATTCTTTTAAAATATAAATCTTGCTTAAGAACAAGCAGTCCGTTTTTTTGTAATAGGAGAGATACCCCACTGTGGAACCTTGGTGTGTAATTAGGTAATATAAGGCCCCTTCTTCAATCTGATCTTTTATGGCTTCTACCGATTGATATTTTTTAAGCATATAATCAACTTGACGGGAACCAATAATATCTGTGTAATGCTCCTTCCAAATGATTATGGACAAATCAGCGATTATTTTGTAATCAGATTCGGTATTTGCGATGTTTATTTTAGTCATAACTCCTTAGTTTATTGTGTTTTTGTGGTGATATGTGTTTTGTTGGACTGAACGATTAGTCTCTTACACCTTTTCGAGAACCATAGCAATCCCCTGACCAACGCCTATGCACATGGTACAGAGGGCTCTTTTTGAGTTCGATCGCTGAAGCTGATAGAGGGCCGATATCACAATTCTGGCTCCGCTCATTCCCAGTGGGTGCCCCAATGCTATGGCTCCGCCCATTGGGTTGATCCGGCGATCATGATCAGTAAGTCCAAGCTCACGAATACAGGCAAGTGCTTGAGCGGAGAAAGCTTCGTTAAGTTCAATAATATCCATTTCAGCTAGCTCCAAACCCAAATGTTTTAATAGACTATTGGTCGCTGGCACGGGGCCTATTCCCATAATTCGTGGAGGAACACCCGCAGTTTTCATACCTAGTATTTTAGCCTTGGCTCTTAATCCATATTTCTTCACCGCCTTTTCTGATGCAATAATTAAAGCTGCTGCGCCGTCGTTCACACCCGAGGCATTTCCGGCTGTAATGCTTCCATTTTCGCTAATCAGCGTTTTTAATGTAGCTAATTTTTCCAGAGAGCTTAATCGTGGGTGTTCGTCTTTATCCACTTTTAAAGAATCGCCTTTAGATTGTGGAATAAGTACTGGGATTATTTCATCAGCTAGAAAACCTTTGTATTGAGCAGCATGCGCTTTTTCCTGGCTCCATTGTGCAAATTTGTCCTGATCTTCCCGGCTAATATTAAAATCAGTTGCAATATTTTCGGCTGTTTCTATCATCGATTCTGTTCCGTATTCTTTATCCAATGCCGGATTTACAAATCGCCAGCCCAAGGTGGTATCGTAAAATTTTTGCGATCGGGAGAAAGCATTTGGAGCTTTATCCATAACAAATGGGGCGCGTGACATGCTTTCCACACCACCAGCAATGATCAGTTCAGCTTCTCCAGTCCTTATGGCTCTGGCAGCTGTTCCTATGGCGTCCATACCGGAACCACACAAGCGATTAATAGTGGCTCCTGATACCGTTTCCGGATAGCCAGCAAGTAATAGAGCCATGCGGGCTACATTTCGATTATCTTCTCCTGCCTGATTGGCACAGCCCATAAGAACATCATCAATATCAGACCAGTTGATATTTTGGTTACGTTCCATTAAAGCCTTCAAGGGGATTGCTGCAAGATCGTCGGTACGTAAAGACGATAGACAACCAGCGTATTTACCTACGGGAGTTCTTACAGCATCGCAAATATAGACATCTGTCATAGCGTTTTCTAGTTTATTTATCTAATGAATGTAATTGTGATTTAAAACGTTTAAACATATTTAAAAGAGCCTGAGATAACATATCAATTTCTTTTTGAGTCATCACTGTTGAAAACATACAGGTAAGAGTATTTATCATCATTATTTTTTCATCTAAGAAAAGATAATCCAGCATTTCATTGATTAATAGTCGTGTGTCCGTGGTTTGATATGCTTCACGATAGTTTTTCGGAGCATTTGATTTTAAATGTAATCGAAACATCGATCCAGTTCCAGTGATTGAAATGGGAACATCAGCAATTTTTATGGCTTCTTTTATTTGGTCAATGGCTTTTTTTGTTAAGATATTGAGCTTCAAAATAGCGTCTTTTTCAAACATCTCCATGGTAATACGACCTGCGATCATGGTTACAGGATTTGCCGAAAATGTTCCGGAATGTGGAAATAGAAGCTGATTTTCCCTCGGATCCAGTACTTTCATGATATCAGAACGTCCGGTAAAGGCCCCGACGGGAAACCCGCCACCAATGATCTTTCCCAAAGCTGTTAGGTCAGGCTTTACAGAATAATTTTGCTGAGCACCACCATAATCAACACGAAATGATACGACTTCGTCAAAAGTGAGTAGGGCTCCATTTTTTCGGGTCCATTCATAAATGGCCTCAATATATTCAGGTTGCCCTTTCATCAGTCCAATACGGTGAGGTACAGGATCAATTATAACACAGGCTATTTCGCTGGCGTTTTGATCTAAGATTGCCAATGTACGTTCAATATCATTGTATGGAAATATGATAACATCATTCAAGACAGATTGTGGTGTCCCATTTGCTACAGGGACAGAATTAGGCTGGTTGATATCACCCCAGTTTGTTGGATTAGCCGTTTGGCTGACCTCAGCAAAATCATAAGTGCCGTGATAGGCACCTTCGGCTTTGGCTATTTTAGGTCTCCCTGTAAAGGCTCGTGCGGTTTTTATCATGGCCATTACGGCTTCTGTTCCTGAATTTACAAAACGGATTTTATCAAAACTTGGAACCCTGTCGCACAGCAATTGAGCATAAAGTACTTCAGCTTCAGTAGCCATGGTGAATGCGGTTCCTTTTCGGATTTGTTCGATAACTGCATCTACGATATCAGGATGTGCATGTCCGTGTATCAAGGCAGCCATATTGTTTCCAAAATCCAGTCTTTGAATGCCATTTATATCAGTGGCATAACAGCCATTGGCATGACTGATATAATGCGGGTAGGGTTGATGGAAAATAGTGTTTCGACTAACCCCACCTGGTATTATTTTACAAGCTTGCTTGTAAATTTCTTCGCTGGTTCTTTTCTGATTTCTCGAAATTCTATGATCAGTATTCATAGTCGTAATAAATTGAGTTAGGCTGAATGCTGTGTTTATTTGGACATATTTAGTTTTGCTTCTGTATTCGCTTGTAAATAATCGAAACTTATTCCTGGTGCAAGTTCTCTAACAAAAAGGCTATTGTTGCGGACATCAATTATTGCCAAATCGGTATAAATGCTATCAACAACAGCTTTACCTGTTAGTGGGTAGGTGCAATTTTTAACTATTTTTGGTTTCCCATCTTTTGAACAATGGTTTGTAATCACCAATATGGTTTTTACACCAGAAACCAAATCCATCGCCCCACCTACTGCGGGGACTGAACCAGGCTTGCCGGTAGACCAGTTTGCCAGATCTCCAGATTCAGAAACCTGTAAGGTCCCAAGTACACAGATGTCGATATGTTTGCCTCTAATCATTGTAAAACTATCGGCATGATGAAAAAAACAGGCGCCTTTTATCGTTGTTATCTTCTTTTTTCCCGCATTTATGAGTTCTGGATCCTCTTGCCCTGGTTCGGGCACGGGGCCCATCCCCAGTAGTCCATTTTCGGTATGATATATCACTTCTCTGCCTTCAGGTACAAAGTCGGCAACCAATTCGGGCAGACCTATGCCAAGATTGACATAAGCGCCATCAGGAATATCTAAAGCCACCTTTTGGGCCATCTCGTTCCTGTTCCAACCTTTTTTGTTATTTTCTAACTCCATGGATACCTCCTGTTTTCTGATACAAGTTTTGCTTCATCAGCTGGATGATTGACTTCCACAATCCTTTTTACAAAGATGCCCGGAGTAACAACACATTCAGGATCTATATCGCCCAGTTTTACT
The DNA here is from genome assembly GCF_041555295.1 of Ancylomarina sp. Classification (NCBI taxonomy): domain Bacteria; kingdom Pseudomonadati; phylum Bacteroidota; class Bacteroidia; order Marinilabiliales; family Marinifilaceae; genus Ancylomarina; species Ancylomarina sp. Next base: position 13,397 of record NZ_JBFFKR010000007.1, read on the forward strand.
GTTTTTTTTGTTTGAACAATTGTTATTTCAGCAGCCGTACACATGATAGGACCAAAGTTTCGTGCTGTCTTATTATATATTAAATTGCCATACCGATCAGCTGCTTCGCATTTTATCAAAGAAAAATCAGCTTTAATACCATATTCCATCACACAGCTAGTGCTCTCAAAAGTTCGACTTTCCTTCCCTTCTGCCAATGGGGTATTGACCGAAGTTGGCGTGTAAAAGGCGGGTATACCAGCACCTCCAGCTCTTATTCGTTCGGCTAATGTTCCTTGAGGCACGAGTTCCAATTCGATTTCTCCTTTAGTATATAAGTCGGGGAATACTGTTGAATTCGCGGTTCTTGGGAAAGAACAAATCATCTTCTTAACTCGTTTATGTGCGATTAGCGCAGCAAGTCCAACCTCACCACTTCCAGTATTGTTGCTCACAATCGTAAGATCTTTAGCTCCCTGATCAATAAGTGCGTGGATGAGCTCAATAGGGCTGCCTGCATTACCAAATCCGCTAATCATGATTACGGCTCCGTCAAATATATCTGCGACTGCTTCAGCTGTTGATTGTACAATTTTATTTATCATCATCTATGGCTTTAATAGTCATTATTCTTTCATCCTTTTTAGTAGAGCTTCCAGTTTGTCGTTTTCTATTTGTATCAGCTCATCTTCATAAAAATGTTTTTCTCCTTCAAAGGGGATGAGATTTTCAACGGTATTTTCATATTCATCGTATTTAGTCAAAAACACCTGATCCATCCATTTCATATTTCTCGATTCGTTGAATTTTAAGGCAAAGGCTTTTTGTCCATTAATCTCAACAGTACCAAGAATGGAAGTTTTGCCTGCTGACGATGTCATTGTAATGTAGCGTGAAGGGCGATTGATAGATGGTAACGAACGGTAGACTTTACTGAACACTTTATTTATTTCAGATAGAGGAACCGTAAAATAGTGGTGCTCGCCTGTTGGTCGGGCACAGTAGATAGAATGGAAACCCACTGATAACATGGCAAATACATTTCCAAGGTCAATCCAGTTTTGAGCAGAGCGGTCAATGTCCACTTTGTCATTATCATCGGTAAATAAACTAATATGATTCATCATTGGACTTTGACTTTTTACTACAGCTCCATATAAGCGTAGTCTGCGTATTGCAGCAATGGTTGCTGGATTTAAAACTTCTCGGGGTGTCGAAAAGTGTGACATCCATACAACCTGCACTCCATGGTCAGTTAAGGTTTTGAATAGCTCCAGAATTCTATTGTAATCCTTTGTTAAAAACATTTCAGGCTGATAGCTTAAGGCTCTGGATCCAATTCGTAAGCTTTTAATATGAATAAGCTCCGAATCTTCGATTAAAGGCAGCGCATAATCTCTGAGCCTTTCATAGGGCATGTAGCCAGCATCGCCACCGGTAAGTAGCATATCAGTTACTTCTTTATGTTTTTTTAAGTAATCATGTACGGGTTTTATATCAAGCTGATTAAACATATCTTCGTCACCTCTTACCTGGGCATGACGAAAACAGTAGGTACAGAAGGAAAAACAAGATTGTGTTGTTTGATCAAAAATAAGCTGGCATTGTGGGTATTTGTGCTGACTGCCTTCAAGAATGACTAATTCACCCTCTTCATTTTCGAACCAGGGTTTGTTTAATTGTTGTTTGCCATCGTGTGGGTTTGTGTTTTTTCGGATATAATCTTTTATTAATGTTTGTCTAGCCTCTTCAGATTTAGCCTCATTATATACTTGTACTGTATGTGGGTGTATCATCCCAGGCTGAGGAAATACGAGTTGAAAAAGAGAATCATTTTCAAAATTTTGCCAGTTTATGGCATTCAAGACAAACTTGGTTGCCAAAAAACGATAAACAAGAATGAAAAGCTCTCGCTCTTGAATAAAACCAATATTAATGCCATGTTTATTGAGAACCTCAATGATTTCTCTAAACCCCTTTAACCCAGAATAATGATCTTTCGTATCAAACATGCGTTCGGAGGATTCCATAATTCCAGAACTTTTGGGATAATTGGAATGTAAACGGTTTAATAAGCCTAAAGGTAAGAGGTTTTCTTTTTCAATAATTGAAGATGCCTCATCACTTAGGTGGTGTCTCTCCAAAATGCTTTTTAATGTATATTTCATAATCCACTAAGGTTTTATTTCTGAAAATAGCAGGCTTTAGAATTCACAAGGGCTTACATACACGGCAGAATCGAAGACGTCTTTCTTCAAAAAATCATCCCCAAATGCTAAATTTATTTATGGAATTATTTGCCTGTTAAGCTACTTATATCTATCAATTTACAACAATATGCCAATAATGCCATCTTTTAGTTCGTAATATTAAATTGTGACATGTAAAATTGAGTGGCACTATATGAACTAGTAATAAAAGAGTAGAACAATTGTTAAGTTATTCGACTTTTAGCTAATGTTTTCATTTTACAATGTGTCTTACCTAAAACTAAATTTCAGATTATAGAGAAAGAATGGTAAATTAGATTGACTATACAGATGAGTTTGTAGTAAATAATGATTAGATATTTTTGGCTGGAAGTGAAAATTGTTATTAACAAAAAATGCATATTCATATATATTATAAACAATGTTCTTTGAGCTTCATGGAAAAAGTTTATCTCTTTTAAACCTTTCTCTCTAATTTATATCTGGCATTATGAAAAAAATATTTTTACTTCTGACCATTTCACTTTTTACTTTGAGCTTATTTAGTCAAACAATAAATCCAACACTCACCAAAGACTATTATTTGCAAAAAAGTAGAAAACAAAATAAAACGGCTTCGATTTTACTTGCTGGTGGAACAATAATGGCTGTTCTCGGAGCATTAAGTTTCAATACTAGTTACGATTCTGGTTCACATTCTTCAACCGACACCTCTGGTTTTATTTTATTGGGGGGTGTCCTTGCTGATTTAATTAGTATTCCTTTTTTTATAAGTTCAGCCAAAAATGCGCGTATGGCTGCTAGCATCAGTTTTGAACCTCAAAAGTTAGTATTCCCAAAACGTAACATCTTTATTGAGAGGCCACAACTGTCCTTTACATTAAGAATAGGTTTATAGGCCTATTCGGTCTTTGAAAGTTTGTAATTACATTCATATTTTAATGAAGTATTACTTATTGAGCATTCTTCTAAATAGAGATTTATGTACAGTAAAAGTCATAAAAATTGATCGAGGCTAGTTTTGATTATAAGAAGGCCTGCAGGAATAAAAAGATAAAATAGAATACATCATAAAAATCGGGGTGATCCAATGTATCTTTTGTAACTTAAGATGGTTACTTAAACTGAAAAGGAAGCTTTATTTTTTCAATTGATCAACTAAGCAATACAATCAATGGTACTGAGACCTCCCAATAAAAGCACAAATATTTTTACTGATATTAGGTATTTCCTTATACATAAACCAGAGATTCCTACTTTAATTCACTTCAATACCATTTTGGAGAGGGAGAATTATACTTATCGAATTTTACAACGGCTTGGCATAGAGGTTAGCTCTTTTAAAATACTGAATATTCATAAAATAGGCATAAATGCACCTGCAAAATATATTTTTGAGGAATTACTCAAATGGGATGGTGATTCAAGTTGTTGGCCAAATCATATTGCTAAAGTTGTTAACAGGAACAACAGTCTGGAAAATCTTTCCATTTATTTATTTGGGTGGATGAAATTTCCCTCATGGATTAAAAAGAGTCTGTTGGGACGAAGTTTCATCCCCTTGTTCAGTCTCAATGCGATAAGTATAAAAAAGATTCCCGATCCCGTAGGAACTGACAATGCACGTTATTTGTTGTATAAGAGCAGAGGAGGTTATCCTATTGGTGTTTTTTCAATGTATTTGAGATCTTCAATTCCAGATCTGGAAGAAACGGAACAGTCTCAATTATTTCTGATGGTAGGATTTAACTTTTATGGCAAGGAAAAATGGTCTAACAGGAATCTGATCAATAGAATGTGGGAAGCGATACACGATAGGGTTACATTGAATGTAATGAACCGCTTTAAACAGTTATGCGAATGGCGATTTGAAAAATTGAAACAGGGGTGATTAAGGATGAGTTGATTTTTGATCTGTTTAATATCAAAATTTATTGGATTGGGGTTGCGAAAGTGATGAGATTAATGATTAATCAGGTTGACCTAATATAAACTTGCATCGAAATCAAACCTTTTACTTGCCCTGATTAGTCAATATAAAATGCCTTAGATGAAAATTGGCAGACTTGACAGTATTTATTTGTCAGAAGATTGTATAGATTTATATCAATTTGGTTGAATAGAGAAAGACTCTGTATTGGAATTCATACCAAAAGAGAAATTGAACAGTCGTAGTACTATACATATGGATGCAACAACATCGTTAAAAAATAAACTTATTCTTGTTAAAAAGGCATCGGGTGATGATGAACCATTTGACGTAGAAAAACTACAAAACTCCTTACGTAATGCAGGGGCAGAGCATTCCACTATTTCAAAGATAGTAACCAACATAAGTCTTTGGATCTACTCGGGTGTTACCACCAAACAAATTTATTCGCGTGCTTTTAAAATATTGAGGAGTGAAAGAGCACATTCAGCTATGCGTTATAGGCTGAAAGAAGCCATTTTTGCTTTGGGACCAACGGGTTACCCATTTGAGCAGTTTATTGGACAGTTGTTCGAAAAGCAAGGCTACAATATTGAAGTTGGTGTGGTGGTTGATGGTTACTCTGTAACTCACGAAATGGATGTGATTGCCAATAAAGAAAGTGTTCAGAATTTAGTTGAGTGTAAGTATCATAAAGATCAGGGTAAGCAGGTGAGTGTGCAGGTTCCTTTATATGTTCGTTCGCGTGTGAATGATATCATTCGCAAACGAGAAAAAATGCCTGAATATCAAGACTTGTCTTTTAAGGGCTGGGTGGTGACTAATACACGTTTTACACCTGATTCAATACAATACGCCAAATACAACGATTTGCAGCTTTTAGCTTGGGATTATCCTCAAAATAAGGGCTTAAAGTTTCTTGTGGAAGATTTGAAGTTATACCCCATAACTATTTTACACAAGCTTACCCGAAAGGAGAAACTGGTTCTGATGAAACAAGGTATTATAACTTGTTTTCAACTTCTTAATGATATGTCACATGTGCAAAATTTTAATCTGACTAAGAAAAAAGAAACAGCCTTGCATCAGGAGCTAATGGATATTTGTATTTAATTATAATGCGATATGTTTTTAATGGAATAAAGTCTAGGAGTTGGATATGAAGCCGAATGTTGGTTTTTATTTGATATTTTTAAAAGTAAGTTTTTTCTGTTCTTAGGGTTTAACTATCACTAATTTTAAAATTAGTGATAGTATATTGTCAAATTCATATTTAATGAAACATGATAAGTGGTGATTAATTAGAAAGTATAAGATTTGGTTCTAATGGAATCCAGACAGTAAACTCTGAGCCTTTATCTACTTCTGACTGTACTTCGATATGCCCATTAAGCAGTTCGGTGTATTTTTTTGCTAATGATAAGCCGATACCCGTTCCTCCAAATTTTCTGGATTGAGAATCATCATCCTGTCTGAAGAGATTAAAAATAATATTCTGCTTGTCCTGTGGAATGCCTATTCCTGAGTCTTTCACAAAAAATTTCACATATGGCATGCTTTCTCTGTTTTCTATTAGGTAACCCAATGCAACTTCACCCTCTGTCGTGAATTTTAGGGCATTACTAAGCAGGTTATAGAGTATATTGAATAATTTATCCTGATCAGATAGGATACTAAAGTCTTGATCGGTTAATGATGGCTTAAAATTTATAATTATTTTTTTTTGTTTATCTTGATCTTGTTCAATACGAATTTTTTCTAATAAGTTTAAGCATAAGACACGTGCCTGAAATCTCGATTGGTTAATTTTTGTATTTTGACCTTCCAATTGGGTTATATATAGAATGTTATTTACAATACCCAGCAAATCGTTACCACTTTGATTGATAAGTTGTGCAAATTCAATTGTCTCCTCTTTTTTTAGTTCCTCATTTATTAATCCCGAAAATCCGATAATAGCATTTAAGGGAGTTCGCAACTCATGAGACATAGCCGAAAGGAAAGCCGTTTTTAGTCGATCAGACTCCTGTGCTTTCAAGAGTGCTTCTTTTAGATCATCTTCTACCTTTTTTCTTTGTACAGAAATACTAATTTGATTGGAAACAAATTCCAGAATATCAAGATCTTTGAGGTCGTATGCCTTTTCGTTGAAATAGTTTTGTACTGATATTACCCCAATTGCCTGTCCTTTTATCAACAGAGGAACTCCAAGCCAGGCTTTAGAACGTACCCCAATAGAAATAACTTCACCATTGCTTTCCAACTTGTTTAAAATATCGCTGGTGACCAATTTTGAGCATTGCTGTTGTAGCACATATTTGGTCAGGCTTTTTCCAGCAGGGAAGGATCGAAAGTCGATTTTTTCGTCTGCAGTGTAAGGCACAGTAAAGTAATCGTTCTGTTCGTGGTACAGGGCCATATAAAAATTACTGGTATCAATTAAAGATTTTAATTGCAGATGGATTATGCTGATTAAATCATGAAGGTTTTCGGTAGTATTTGCAGCTTCAGAAATTTTGTAAATAACGTTCTGCAGGTTTTCATAGTGTTGTTGTTCGATAAAGGAGGATAGATGTTGACCAATTGTTTTGAGCATTTCTTTTTCTTCCTTAAGGAAAGGATTCTTGTGTGATTCTTGATTGAAACAGACCTGAATTTTTCCAATCAATTTTTTGCCATTATACAGGGGACTCTCGAGCATCCAGGGACTGTAACAGTAGTTATCTGTTTTATATTCTGCCTCATAGAATAAAATGGAACAGCCTGTTATTTCGGGGTGTTGAAAGCCACCGGGAATGACATCGACTACGTTGTTGCAGTTGTCATCCGGATGGTTTTTGTGTTTTTCTAAAGCTTGAGTCAGTTGGTGTATACATTGTAATTCTTTAACCCTTTGTGTTATGGTCCGCTTGGCCTGTTCCCTTTCGGTTCTGTCAATACTGTACTCAATCACTTGTGAAACATTGCCTTCTTTATCGAATATGGGATGGCAATGGACTTCACAAGGGTATTTTACACCATCCTGATTGGTATGAATATGGTTAACTATGCTTGATTTTTTTGTGTCCACTACAATTTCCAAGGGGCAGGGATGCTCTGAGCCACAACATGGCTTTTCACGCTTATGGCTAAGCTGGTAACAGGTTAACTTCTGTGCCTTGTGTGATGTTGCTTCCGCGTAATTTGAAAGGGAGATTGTATAGTCTTTTACATTAATCACATGGAAAGGGTAACTCAGAGAGTTTAAAACTGTTGTTAAGAATTCATTCTGTTTTTGAATCTCTTGCTCATGTTTTTTTTGTTCACTGATATCGATGGAGGTTCCCCTATAACCCAATAGTTCCCCTTCCGAGCTAATAATAGGCACCCCAAAAGTGCGGAACCAAACTGTTTCGCCATTTTTATGTAATTTTTGATTTTCAAAATCTGTAAAGGCTTTTCTTTTGTTGAATAAAGAATAAATAGTCTTCTTATAAGCTTCAAGATATAATTCAGGGTATGATTCGTAAAAATATCTTTTCCCTATAAGTTCGGAAGGATGATAGCCTAAAATCTCGTTTACTTTCTTACTCGTGTAAATATATTTTCCCTGTGGGTCTACTTCCCAAATCCAGGCTGCTGTATTTTCAGCAATATGGCGAAAACGATTCTCACTCCTCCGTAATTTAGACTCCAAATGGACACGTTCAATTTCTGTGGAAACTCTGGAAGAAAAAATCTGAACAACATCCTGAACCAATTGGGGCGATTTAACGGCTTGTGTAAATAGACAGGCTATTAGTCCAATAGCTTCGTTTTTAGAGTTGAAAAGAGGAATCCCCAAGTAGGATTCAATCCTCTTTTTATTAAGAAACTCATCTTGAGGGAATTGCTTTGCCACATCGATGGTGTAAAAACAGGGCGATTTACCGACAACATTTTCGCAGGGTGTATTTTTAAGTCGGTAAGAAATATTCTCGATAATCTTTCCTTTTTCACTAAATGCAAGGGTATCGATTGTGTTTATTTTATCCTTGTCAAGTTCTCCAATGAAAGCATAATCTGCACCGAGTGAATTTGCCAGTTGAAGGACCATTTGCTTGAAGTATTCCTGTCCATATTCAGAGGCTGTATTTTCAAATACCGTACGAACGGTATCAGCAATTTTGTATAAATCGGTGTTGAGAAGTTCTGACTGGGGACGTATTTTCATGGTATGCTGAAATTGTTTAAAGTAACTGTAAGTCGGTCAGTGAATATAGTAAATAATTAGCATAACAAATAGGAGGAATGTTAAAAAAAACTGAATTATCAACTCTTCTATTAAGTCTTGATTTAATTATCAAAAAGATAATTTATTTGTGTTGTTTCACATTCTCACCTATATTTAGGTGCCTGAATTGTTTAGGTTGATCTTAACTGAAAAAACAGCTATGAAGAAGATTTTTACTGCAATTTTGCTCACCTTATTTTTAATGACTAGTTCATCTCTTAGTGCACAATATCAAATTCAGATGGTTGATATTGATCATGGCAATGGTTTTTTGCAAAACGGCTACGTCTTATACAATATGGTTACAAAGGATGCTCTTATTGTAGATCCTGGAAAAGTTGATCAACAAATAGAAGACTTTATTAGTGAAAATAATCTTAAGGTAGGGGCCATTTTTAATACACACGGTCATGGCGATCATGTGGGTGGTAATGCCCATTATCAGAAACTTTATAAGGTGGCGATATATGCTCATACCAAGGATGCCAATATGTATAGAAACAAGCTGGCAATTTCTTTTTTCGATGAAAAAGCGATTCCAAGTATAGAGGGGTTTGCCAATTTAAAAGTCTATTATATTCCTGGACATACCCAAGGCTGTATTGCTTTGCATATTGCTAATATCTTGATCACTGGTGACACCTTACAAAAAGAGGGTATAGGCAGCACTCCAGGAAGAACCGATGAGGATGATGAAAAATACACGCAAATGGAGCTCAATAGCATTATAACCAAATTAATGGTTCTTCCAGATAGCACTTTAATTTATCCGGGGCATGGTTATGATTCAAGTATAGGACACGAAAGGGAGAATAATGGATGGTTGCAATAAATGCTTTTCAATAAAATGGATGAGTTGTAAACTCGTCTTTTTTTTTTCTGTGCTGGTATTATATTCTACTCAAGTAATCATTATTTGGCCCTAAGGATTCGTATTTTCAAGTATGAATATTTCATGTGCCTAAAAGATGCTAGCTTTTAATTTTCTATAAATCAGCTAAAAGTCCAAATGATTATTATCTTAGGAGGGAATAATCAATTTATTCGCTTCAGAATAAAATCTAATCCATAATGAAAACCAGTCCCCAGTTTACGGTTTTCTATTAATTAACAAACGTCATTGATGGAACAAGCAAAGCACAAAATTGGTAGCCGTCTCTCCCAAAAGTTCACTCTCCTTATTCTGTCTATTATTCTGATTGGAATAGCTGGCTTAATAAGTATTAGAGTACTAAATACGACCTCTGAAAAAATTGTTTTTGAATATATTGAACTTGATGCTGTTCATGATCTTCGTGATTCTTTCAATAAAACCATTACACCGGCCTACAACTATCTGTTGTTTCACAAAGAATCCGATTTGAAAGACTTTCATGCCAAGTTGGATTCTGCAAGAAAAACCTTAAATTATTGCAATAAACTATTGTCAAGCTCTCACAACAAAGCCTTATTTTCAGGATTTGATGTCTATCTTGATCGTTTTGAACACATCATCACCAAATCTCATATCATTGGTGTCAACACATCAAACCACCAGGAATTAGTAGAACAAATTAATTTGATGCTAGTACAGGTAGACAAAGAAATTGAATCCTTATTAAAAGAAACCAAGCATGAAATTGATGAGTATATTAAAATAAATGCCACAGCTGCAATTCATTGTTCCATAACTATTATCACTCTTTTACTTCTCATTACCGTTTTAGGGTATATGTCTGTATCAAAATTTATCAAACGAATCACACGTCCGTTAAAGGAACTTGTGCAGAGTACCAAGAGAATATCCGGAGGCGACCTATCTGTTAGAACCTATATGAAAACAAATGATGAGCTTGAAATTCTTGGGGATTCGTTTAATTTGATGGTGGGTGATTTAAAAAGAACCACTGTCTCCAAAAATTATCTTAATAATATTCTGAAAAGTATGTCAGAATCTATTCTTGTAACTGATACAAACGGCCTTATAAACTTAAGCAATACTGCAAGCCAAAACTTATTACATTATACTAAAGACGAACTAATTGGAACACACATTAACCAGATTTTAATTGGGAAAGAGAATAAGCTTATTGATTTTAGCGTTGCCACCCTTTGTGAAAAAGAGTGCGATTGCAATAAAGAGAGGATATACTTGGACAAAAACAAGGATGAAATCCCTGTGCTTTTTTCTTGCTCAACATTAAAGAATAAAGCTGGTGAATTGGTCGGAGTGGTGTATGTTGCCCGAGATATTCGACAGCAAAAGGAGATGTCTAACCAAATTGAACGAATCCGAAAAAAACATCTAATTGATATTAATGAAGCCCAGGAAAAAGAACGATTACGCATTGCGCGTGATATACATGATGGTTTGGGAGTAATTCTTACAGGAATATCCTATTATCTCGATAATAACTTTCCGCCTGACTTAAAGAAAAATTGCGAATTGGATCAACATATTAATACGATTCAAGACAAAATTGATGAGGCTATAAATGAGTCGAAAAGTATTGCACATGATTTAGTGCCAATTCTGTTAAAAGATTTTGGACTAGCGGTTGCAATCGAAAATCTAACTGATGAATTAAATAAGCAATATACTGGCCTTTTTAAATTCACAAAATTTAATATAAATACCAGGCTTGATGAGAAAATAGAAAATGTACTCTATAGAATCGTACAGGAAACCACAAATAATATATTAAAGCATGCACATGCAAATGAAACGAACATCCAGTTGATTATGAATGAGGGTTTTGTTTCACTAATAATTGTTGATGATGGTGTCGGTTTTGATTATGAGGCCAAAATAAAGGAGACTGCTAACCGTGGCATTGGATTGATAAGTATGAGGGAACGAATTGCCGCTTTTGATGGCTTATTTTCTCTGAGTTCAGAAACAGGAAATGGAACTGAAGTATTAATTGAAATCCCCTTAAATTAATTTACTATGCAGACCATTTTATTGGTTGATGATCATGAGATTATTATTGATGGTATTAAGGCCATGCTAGCTAAAGAAAAGAACATTAAGATAGTGGGTGAAGCAAATAATGGGGTAGAAGCCATTGCGAAAGTGCAGAGCCTTAAGCCTGACATCGTCTTAATGGATATTTCCATGCCAGAACTTAATGGAATAGAAGCAACCAAGTCAATAAAAAAAGAATATCAGGATACGAAAATTTTAATGCTCACTCAACATGAGTCGAAGGAATATGTTCTACAAGTAATGAAAGCTGGAGCTGATGGCTATTTATTGAAGAATTCGAAGAAAGAAGAACTTCTAAATGCCATTAATACTGTAACGCTGGGAAAAAAACATCTTTGCAATAGAATCTCAGCTCTCATGCTTGATGAAATACTTGATGATTCAGTGAAAGACAATGGTAATGAAAAGCCAGAACAGAATTTGACTAAGAGAGAAATTGAAATCATTAAACTACTCGCCAATGACCTTTCGAATCATCAGGTTTCGGATGAATTAAGTATAAGTCTTAGAACTGTTGAAACACATAGAAGAAATTTAATGCAAAAGCTGAATCTTAAATCAGCAGTTGCATTGGTACGCTTTGCAATCAAGCATAATATGATTGATTTGTAGAAAACTACGTAGTTTATGGTATCCAAATTACGTAAAACTTGCGATTGTACACAAATAACAGAAGCACTAAGTTTATATCATCAAAAAACCTAAACCTTTCTGTTATGAAATCAAGAAATTATTTATCCTATATGGTCGCCTGTCTGTTTGTCTTTGGACTTGGCTTTTCAAGTTGTAGCAACGACGATGATGATATTGATGTTAATCCTATTCCAGATCCTAGTGAAATGTCTTATGTTGGATCTGAATCATGTAAAACATGTCACTCTGACCATTTTGAAGACTGGAAAGATTCCGGACACCCTTATAAATTTTCTCTTACTCCTGGTAGCCTAGGTCCGGTTTATCCTGATGTAGCTGATAATTTTGAGTCTGCCTGGTTAACTAATTTAACTGATGGTAATGTAACTTGGGATAATATTGCTGGTGTAGTTGGTGGGTATGGCTGGAAAGTTAGATTCGTTGGTGTTGACGGAGAAATTATTGGAACTAAAGACAGTCAGTTTAACCCAGGTATGGGGCACAATCAATTTAACTTTAATGGTGGCGAAGACCATGGCTGGTCTAATTATCATCCTGGAGATAAAAAAACATATAACTACAGTTGTTTTAAGTGCCACACAACTGGTGGAACACAAGAGGGAACATGGCTTGCTGGTGTTGAAGGTTTAGGAACTTTTACTGAAAGCGGCATTGGTTGTGAGTCATGTCACGGACCAGGTAGCGTACATATCGAAGGACCAACAAAATTAAATATTGATAAAGTATATGAAATGGCTCATCTTGATAACTCAATGGGTGGATTAGAAGTTGACGGTATTATTCAAAAGCCTGACGCTGCTGGAAATGATGTTAACTTCCTATGTGGTACATGTCATAACAGAGATTACAAGAGTCCTATTAATGCAAGTGGTGGATTTATTAAGCACCATGAGCAGTGGGATGAGCTTACAACAACGAAGCATATCGATGGTGGAATGAGTTGTACGACTTGTCACGACCCTCATAAACGTGTTATTTGGGATGGTGATGGTATTAAGAAAACGTGTACATCTTGTCATAGCACTCAAACAGAAACTACTAATCATAGTGCTTTAGCTAACTGTATTGACTGTCATATGCCACTTGCTGCTAAATCTGGTGCAAAAACAGGTGATAGTGGATATGAAGGTGATGTTCGTTCACACTTAATGAAAATTACAGTTAAGGATGAGTCTATGTTTACTGAAGATGGTAAATGGGTTCGTGATGATGAAACAAGACCTGCTTCACTAGCTCTTGAGTATGCTTGTCTTGGATGTCATAATAGAAAGTTACCTGATAATATTCCTAACATAACTTTAGAGAAAGCTTTAAGTGCAGCAAAAGATATGCATAAGTAAACAAAACTTGAAATAGTCAATTACTATATTGATATATTTGCATAATGAAAGATAAAAAAGAGGGAGCTATCCCTCTTTTTTTTATAACAAAGAACACTCCTTATGAAGATTCTGAATCGACTAATCTCTCTTAAATATTTTAGCTTACTTATTAAGACTTTGGTTCTTTTTGTTCTGTTTTCATTGATATATATAGGTTTTTCTGCTCACGCGACTGAAGCTGGTTTTTTAAAGCAACTCAGAAATTTCAATTTGGCTAACCTGATTGTATGGTCGTATTGGTGGCCATTTTTGGTAGTCTCTTCTATCTTTTTCGGTAGAATTTGGTGTATGATCTGTCCTATAGAAATGATAACTTCATTTGCATCACTAATCGGATTAAAAAAAGAAAGACCAGCATGGTTAAAGTCGGGCTGGATGATCACTATATTTTACATTCTAATTCTGTTTGTAGGAATCAATGGCTTTGCGATTCACCGTAGTCCCATGTATATGGCTATTTATCTTTCGGTAATTGTAGGGCTTTCTATTTTGATCGGCTTAATTTATAAGAAGAATACTTTCTGTAAATATGTTTGCCCCATAGGGATTCTTTTAGGCTTGTATTCTCGTTTTTCATTTTTGGGATGGCGAGTAAAAGCTAACGATAGCTGTGCATCCTGTAAAGATAAATCCTGTGTTAGTAAAATAGATTTGTATAGAGTTAATGAGAAGAGTTGTGGTGTTGATTTGTTTCCGAAAAACATTGCTGATAACTCGGAATGTATTTTGTGTGGAGGCTGCCGTAAAGTTTGTGATAAAAACAATTCTGAGAATTTTTCGACGCGTCCAAATCCAGGCTTTGTAAAACTAAAGCTTAAGGGAAGTTTGTTTTCGAAATTAGAATTGACAGCGGCCGAACTGGCTTTTACCATGATTATTTCTGGTTTTGTGATTTACGAAATATTAAGTGAGTGGTCGGTAACTAAGTCTATTTTAATGTTTACTCCAAAAGCTTTAAACAACAGCTTAGCTATTTCAAATCATTTTGTCGCTGGCTTTTTAAAGTCTGTCGTATTGTTTGTTGTTTTCCCTTTTATCATTTGGACTATTCCTTACCTTATCAGTAAAATATTCAAAGAGAAAATCTCATTTCTTCAGTATTTAAAATCATTTGCTGCCGGATTTATCCCTATTATGGCTGCTGCTCATTTGTGTAAGGCTGTGTTGAAAATGACATCTCGAATTCCATATTTTGAACATGTGTTTTCGAATATAGACGGCCTACAAAACACGCAACTATTTCTTAAGGGACAAATTAGCATGTTTACATTGGGGCAACAGCCTCAATTAATGATATCGGTTCTTTTAATCTTATTAATTGGTTTAGGCATATTTGTGAGTAGTATTACGATTAAGAAACTCAATAGCACTTTAAATATTGAAAACAAAGCTATCATGTATCTGATTCCTATTGTTTACGGCTTGATATTTTTAGCAACCATTCTTCAATGGAGATTTCAATAAAAGGATATTATGAATATAACTAACTGGTGTTTTTGTATCTATTGGAAATAAATTAAAGAGGCTTAGGAACTTTCCTTTTTTTCAGACTCTTAATGCTAGTTAACACATCTAAACTAAATAATTTGATCATATAAAATATGAAAAGCTGTTCCTAAATGAACAGCTTTCTTTGTTTTTTATATTTCACCATTTATTAAATAAGACCTCTGGCTTTCAATTCCAGATATTTGTTGAGGGTATTGATTGTGACATTTTGTGGATCGCTCATTAGCGAATGAATACCATATCTTTCCAGTTCTTTTACAATTTGTTTTTTGTCGTAAATGAATTTTTCACCAATGGTTTTGATATAAATTTCTTCCTGTGTCTTAGCTGGTTTTTTGATCATTTCTTTAATCTCGGAATTAGAGAAGAAAACTACGACAAGCAGATGATGACGTGATAAAGCTGTGAGATATGGAAGTTGTCGTTTCATCGACTCTAAACTTTCAAAATTGGTGAACAGAATTAAAAGACTGCGTTGCGGTATACGATGACGAATGGTAGCATGTAACAATTCGAAATTGGGTTCCGAATAGGACGTTTTCTGATTGTAGAGAACCTCCATAATTTTTAGAATATGGGTGCGCTGGCTGTTTGCTGGCACAATAGCTTCAATCTCCTTGTTAAAGGTTATCAATCCTGTTTTGTCCTGTTTTAAACTGGCTGTGTTTGAGATAACCAAACTGGCATTAATAGCGTAATCTAATAGAGATAAACCATTAAAAGGCATTTTCATCGATCGGCCCATGTCTATAATTGAGTACACGGGTTGTGATTTCTCATCCTGATACTGATTCACCATTAACTGGCTTTTTCGAGCTGTAGCTTTCCAGTTGATGGTTCGGTAGTCATCACCTCTGACGTATTCACGTATCTGATCGAATTCCATTTGATGCCCAATTCGGCGGACCTTTTTTACTCCTAGTTCACTTAATCTATTCGAAATAGCTAAAAGTTCATACTGTCGCATTTGCATAAAGGATGGGTAAACAGGTAGAATACTCTTTTCTCCTTCTTGATATCTGCGTTGTATTAACCCCAATGGTGTTGCAGCAAACAAATTGATATGTCCAAATTGATATTCGCCTCTTTCTACTGGTCGAAGATTATAGCTAATGGTTTTTCTATGTCCTGCTCTCAAGCTGATAATTGATTCAAAATCCCTCATTTGAAACTGTAGTGGTACTTCATCTATCACCTTTATATTTACAGTAAAGGGGTAGTTGTTCTCAATATTTATATCAATTGGGTTTTCATCTCCATTTGATAGTTTTTCAGGGCAAATTCTCTTCCCATATAGTCCTTTTTTGCTACGATATAGCATTAAACTATCCACAACAACTAATGCTAAAAACAAGAGAAAAATGATTTTGGCAAATGGGAAAAGTAGTGGGATAAAATGCCCAAGGAGAGCTAGAACGACAATGCCGATCATACTCATATAGAACCGTTCGGTTAAATATAGCGATTTGATGAAATTCATCTGCTTTTTTTATTTGCTATAATGAATAGAGGTGAAACTCTTTTCAATTTGAATTAATTGGCTTTAAAACTATATTTCCCATCATGTAAAGGGGTGTAAAAGTTGATAAACCCATGATAGTGAATTAGACCATGGGCTAATCTAAAGTGGTCTTTAGTATTAACGAGGAACTTCAATACCTTCAATAATTTGAGACATGACTTGAGCAGAACTGACACCTTCCATTTCTTTCTCAGGAGTTAGAATTAAGCGGTGATGCAGACATGGTATGGCCATTTCAAGTATATCTTCAGGCGTTACAAAATCGCGTCCCTGTATGGCTGCAAATGCTTTTGAAGCAATCATTACAGCAAGAGAAGCACGAGGTGATGCACCTAAAAGCAGAGCTGGGTGATTCCTTGTTTTGTGAACAATTGTTGCGATGTATTTACGAAGGTTCTCATCAATATGCAAAGCCTGTATGCGATCTCTAAAATTGCATATCTCCTCTACACTTATTAGAGAACTGACTTCTTCCATATCACATTTCCCTCTTCTGTCGTGTTTGGTGTTGAGAATCTCCAACTCTTCATCAAGGCTTGGGTAGCCCACTTCGATTTTCATCAGAAATCGATCAAGTTGAGCTTCAGGAAGACGATAAGTTCCTTCCTGATCGATAGGGTTTTGAGTTGCTAGAACCCAGAATGGATCATCCAATATATAGGTTGTTCCATCCATGCTAACCTGATTCTCCTGCATAACTTCGAATAAAGCTGCCTGTGTTTTAGCAGGGGCACGGTTGATCTCATCAATTAGGACAATATTTGAGAAAATAGGACCTTTATTGAATTCAAATTCCGATTTGGCCATATTGAATACCGTGGTTCCTAAAACATCGGAAGGCATTAGGTCGGGGGTGAATTGAAGACGTGAGAAATCGGCAGAAACACATTTCGCCATTAATTTTGCACTAAGTGTTTTTGCCACTCCAGGTACACCTTCAATCAGGACATGCCCTTTGGAAAGAAGACAGACCATTAAAAGGTCCAGCATTTTTTCCTGGCCTATGATTACTTTTCCAATCTCCTTTTTTATCTGATTTACTTTTTGGTTTAGATCCTCAAGGTCGATTCTATTTTGAAATAGTGTTTTACTTTCCATTTGTTATGTGGTTTAATCTTATTGACAATTTTCGTAAATGTATTCTATTTTGGCGTGGAAATTTTCGAGATCCTCGTCGTTAATTTGTTCTTTTTTAAATAGCAATTCTGCTTGCTCAAACAGTAAAATCAATGTTCGTTCTGATATGCCTGAGCGCAAACTGAGTTGATGCAGGTATTTGTCTTTCTCACCATGCAGTTCGATATGATATTTGCTTCGTAGATAATCCTTTAAGTGCAGAAACTTTTTTTGTGCAATATCCTTATGATTTTTTCTATTATAATAGAGACGCCCCACGGTATGAATAAAATCCAGACTACTGTTTCGAAGTGGCTTGATTATGGGAATACTTCGTTGTTGACGTTTGCCATTAAAGTACATAAAAAGAATCAAGCTAATAATAAGTAAATAGTAGGCCAGTTTTATGGGAGGGCTACTAAGGATATAGGATAGAGGAGATTGGTTAGCATGTTCTAACAGAGGCTTGTAATATTCATCCCAAATTGTTGTTTGTTGGGGTAGATAGCTAAAAGCTTTATAAACCAATTCTGCATTTTTATTTAAGAGTAAATTATAGTTCGTAAAGGCTAGAGGTTGAGTGTGGTAAAATATATTCCCTTTTCCAAAAGGAATTTTAATAAACTGAATGTTGTTTTCATTGTCTCGTCCTAAAACGACAACTTTTTCTTTTTGAAAGCCTACAATTCGGCTTCGCCCATGTCCTTTTTTATATAAATAAGCTTGTTTGTTATTGAGTTCTGAGCGCTCAAAATATTGTTGTTGCTCCTTAAGCTTTGCAATATTTTTCCAATTTAAGTTATCCTCAATCTTCAGGTTTAGAGTATCAGCAAGGTAATCTCCAATAAAGTCGGCAGCTATAAAAATCTGATTACCTATTTCGGCCATGTGAAGTAGTCTTTTACCATCCCAAGGGGCTAGAGTCAGATTTCTTGTAATATAGATGTAGTTTTTACCCGCATTAAGACTATCCTCTGCAGAATAATTATAGATGGGTACAGATCGAGTTCCAATTTCTTGATGGGGAAATAAATCCTTTTCTATGAGTTCAACTAGAATTTTGTCTCCAAAAGGCCTTTGGTCGTCTTTGTTAAAATTAGGTGTCCAATCTATGGGTTTAGGGCCAAATAGCTCCAGTAATACGACAAGAATAAGCAGTATCAATGCAGGAATCATATTTCTGGAGAAGTGAAGCTTCATATCTTTTTGGTTTGGTGATCGTTTTTTTTGCAATTTAACTAGCTCGTTTCCTTTTTTATACGCGAAAGTGAAATTTCTAATTTTAAGCCGAAGCAACTGGTTTATCCTTGTTTTGCATGACTTTTTTCATATCAGTAAAATCATTTTGAATTTGTATAAAATCACCTTCTAAAATGGGGAAGTTACCATACCAAACAGCTTCGTAAAGACGAGTTAGATCTTTGAAATGTTTATTAAGATCTTGGTCTTTTATTTCATATTGGTAATCGCGGTTGGTTTTTTCCAGTTTCCAATGGATCCAGCCTGAATCGCTAAGTAGTTTCAGTATTTGCAAAAAATGAAATCGAGTAGCTAGTCGATATGCTTTATTCCCTATGGCTTCTAAAATCATTTTTTCCCAATTGGTTTGAGTTGGATCTTCGCTTAAACTATAAGACATTGGTAATACAGCTTTTTTTGGACGAAACAATCCCGTTAGGGAACCTCTCATAAGCACAACGATGAAGAAAACAAATAAACTTCCAATCAGAATATAACGCAGAAACCATAGAAAACTAAGCGTTTTAGCAAAGCTTGAAAGGAGTTGAGAAAACCACCTTTTAAATCGTTGCCAAGGTGTTTCTTGTTCTATAGGATCCAAATCATAGATATATTCCGGCATCTGACGATATTCTTCAATAAGCCCATGACCAATTTCCTTCTTCCAGATTGGTTCTTGTCCATGATCGAAACTCAGAGTATCAGCAGTTTGATTTTGCTGGGCAAAAGTAATTCCAGTTCCTGCAGTTAAGAGGAACCAGAATACTAATAATATGTATCGAAAGTTGTTATTCATTTCCACCTATGGTTTCAAGCTCTTTTAGAAGATTGGCACTCTCTTTTTCTTCCACTAGGTTAAAGTATTGGAATGCTATGCCCATTATAGGGAGTGTTTGAAGCATTACTGTTCCGAGTGATGCTATTGTATATAGCAATATCATCAAAGGCTGGTTAAGTTCCATGCCTCCGTTTTGTGTCATATGTAGAGTAGAAATTGTTTGGTAAATTCCTACAGGAATTCCAAAAACCATTCCTAGTACACCAGTTATCAAACCAACGATAAACAGAATAAGAAATGTACTCCACCAATTGTTCTTGATTAGTTTAAAACTACGACCTAAAGCATCGCCTAAGGATATGTTTTCGAAAATACGCATAGATAATACCAAACTAAAGCATACAGCAAGGAAAATGCCAGGTATTATGAAAAACATAAAGCCTACCACTATTAGCAAACCGACAATAAAACTGGTCCATAAAATTTTACGGATATCCTTCATTAATTCTGTTCCCACGCGTGCTAAATCGAATTGAGGTCCTTCTTCTTGGTATAACTTCATATATTCCAAAATCACGCCATAAACCATGGAATATGATAAGAACATAAAGAAGTAACTTAATAACATAGCAGAGTTGAAATTTGCGAATGGATCAAGAGCATTCCCATTTCCTATCGAAGAAAGAAGTTTATAGCTGCCTATAGAAGAGCTAATGCCATATAATAAAGCGAAAGGTGCAACATAGATGATTAAAATTTTAAAAATACGTCCAAGATTTTGCTTTAGAAACATGAAGATAGCACTTATGACATCACCAAATTCACGTTTCTCATGCAGATTAAGATAGTTTTCGTTCATAAATCAAGTTTTAATAGATTGTTAAAATTAGTTTTCAGTGGTTAGCAGGTTTTTGTCTGCTTTTATTAATTGGTAGGGGTATATAATAAAATACCAAATTATAAATGTAAATGAGAGTAGAATGATGATCCAACTTATAGTGATTGGCATTTCGGTATGTCGAGTAACAAAGCCTTCAAGAAAGCCAGCCACTATAAATAGAGGGACTGTTCCAACGACTATTTTTAATCCTTTTTTTACGCCGATATTAAGTGATGTTTTTCGAGGAAGGGTTTTGGTGAAAATTAAACTGTTGCCCATCACCATACCTGCACAACCTGCTAAAATGATTGCTGAAATTTCGAGAGCACCATGTATCCATATAACACGAGTTGATTCCCAAAATAGATCGTGTTGAACGAAAAAATATTGAAAACTGCCTAACATCACCCCATTTTTAAAGAGCATAAAACCGGTTCCAAATGCTGTAAATATGCCAAAGAGAAATGCGATAAAGGCGACTTTTACATTATTAATTGTAATTTGAAGAAACATCATTGTTTCTCCACTTTGTTTGTAAACCGCTAAAGGATCTCCTTTCTTAATGTTGTCGAGTGTCATGTTGACGTAATTATCTCCCATAATGATGCGAACAAAATTCAAATCATTTTTAGCAGAAATAACACCTATAAGCATAGATACAACAAAGATTAAGAAAGCGTAAAGCAACTGTTTCCTGGCATCGTACATGATTAAAGGCAATTCTCTTGTCCAGAACGTTTTGAGACGCCCGGTTTTCATTTTCTTATTTTTGTATATCTGTTGATGAACTCTAGCTGAAAGCTGATTCAGATAAATAGTTGTGTCTGAATTAGGATAGTAGGTTTGGGCATATGATAGGTCATCGGTAAGTTGAATGTACAGGTCAGCTATATGATCACTCTCCATTTTTTTTGGATTGCTTAACATGTCTTCAAACGTTTTCCATCGATTAGCATTGCTATCTAAAAACACGACTTCCTTCATACTTTCTTAATTTGTATTAGCATTCCCATTGTCAAAAAAAAAAGATATTTATTTATGTGTTATTATAAGGTCTTGAAATCAAGAGTTTTATTCTTTTATTTTATGATCTGGAAGAATATTTACTTTGATTTTTCTTTATGATAACTATCTTAGCAAAAGTAAAAAATATTATTAGAATGGAAAACATAAGAGTAGAAACTTCTCAAAACGTACAGATAAGTTATAAGGTTGCCAGCGTAGGAGAAAGAATTGCAGCATCCTTACTAGATGGATTATTTTTGGGTGTTTTATATATAATATTGGCATTTATTGTTGGTTCTGCTGGAGGCCCCTCACCAATTTTATTTGTATTTCTCATTATTCCCATGTTTTATTCCTTGCTATTTGAAACCTTTATGGATGGACAAAGTCCAGGGAAAAGAATTATGAAAATTAAGGTAAGCCGAATTGATGGTGGTGCTCCTAGATTTAGTCATTATTTTGTTCGATGGCTATTTCGTTTGGTTGATATGTTACTAACCTCTTATATCTGTGCTATACTTACAGTTGTAATAGGTGGAAAAGGACAACGCTTGGGTGATTTGCTTGCTGAAACATGTGTTATTCGTATTGGAAAGAAAATTCAATTGGAGAATACGATACTCCAGGAAATACCGGAAGATTATGAGTTGAGATTTCCAGAAGCTAGTCGGTTAACGGAAAAGGATTTGCGTTTAATAAGAAAAGTTATAACACAGCTGGAAAGCCTTGATGACCCAATAGAGAAAGTTCAATTTGGTTTACGTGCGCGTAAAAGGGTGATGGAACAGTTAGAGATTGTAACTCATATGAAACCAGACTTGTTTTTTGTATGCTTACTAAGAGACTATAACTACTTATATCGCACTAAAAAGCTGTAATATATAATAAATGATAATGAGGAATTGTAATTATAGATAAAGCTGTACTGAAAAGTGTAGCTTTTATTATTTGCTCTGTCTCAGTTTATGGAATAACAACTTTTTTATGAAGAGTTTAAGTATCCTTGTCGTTGTGTTTTTTTATTGCTGAGAATAATGGTCTACCTATGAATGCGGTTCATAAATCGTACTATTGGGTGAAGTTAAAATACAAATTCCTTGGCTTTATACGCGTCTACTTTTTCTAATAATACTAGGCGTAAAGGTTCTAGTTCCATTTTTTTCTTATGAAGAAATGAAAAGCGGAATGGGGCGTGTTTCTCAATGTTTTGAACAAAGTCTTCACTAAAATCGGCTTGATTCTGATAGACAGAAGCCAAAAGGAGGAACCCAAAACTTCGCTGGATGAGGCCTTTAAAAGAAAGTTCATTAGGATACCATTTCTCTATATTCTGATAGAATGATTTTCCCATATAATAAGTCTTACAAAGCAAGTGGTCTAACTTCGTTTGTGATAGATTTTCAGAGAAATAGGTCATGATACCTTCTTCGTAATCATCTCGAGCATCTTGTAAATCATCCAGAATTTGAAGGTAAGCACCATATTCGTAGAGAAAATGGTATTGTTTTTCGTTCAGATTCCCCATAACCAAAAAGCCATCAGCAATAACCGAGGTGGCTCCCTTTTCTATACAAATTTGGAAACGTTCATCTTCTGATAATTCTGCTTTGGTACTCACCAGTTTTAAGCTTTGAGTTTGAGCATAATGAATAGCAAGTAGACCTTCAAATAGTTCAGGATGTGTTTTTCGTTCAAACTCACTTTCTATCATCGTAACCAAGTCGAAAATTCGACTTTCTATCTGTGACTTAGCCTCAACAGATTTGCCATCTAATCGAAGCGCAAAGCGATCGCAGAAATCCAGCTTTTCACCCTTACTAATCGTTGGCGTATCAATTAGGTTATCGGTGTAGGGATAGAGTAGGCTATATGCCAAAAGTGAAGGTGTAATTTTGATTTCCTTCCCAAAGAAGGATTGCAAACCAAGCATGACCCACACATTACGTAGGGCTTGGAAAATCTCATTCTGACTCAGTTCTTTGTCAAACTCCCAGGCTTTTCGAATAAAGTCTTTTGTGGCATTAAGCATCTCAGTAGAGAAGATCATCGTCAGTTGCTCATGAGGATAAGCCAAATTTTCTTCAAAAAAGATCTTAGATCGATCCAGGATCTTCGTTTTATTAGGCTTCTCAAACTTAAATTCCTTTTTAATAACTCTTAAAAAGTGGTTGAACTTGATTTCCCAGATTCGCTTTTCGATATATGAGAACTGTCTTTTAGACTCAGGGAAATGATCAGGACAATTCATCCATTGGGCCGTGTATGCATTTTGTATTCTATTGCGCAAGGCTGAATGAAAGGTCATGAAGTTTTTTTTGATTTTGAGATTTGTCTTCTAACAAATAGACTGAAAAATAATGGAAAAGAAAATTAAAATTGTTGAAGGGGAATATATACAAGATAAAATTGGCTATTGTATGGTTTATTCACATCGAGCTTCTTCATTATCTTGATCTAAGCCATACTTGTTATTGTACATCTTTATATGGGGATTGTAAAATTAAATGTGGACCCTTTTCCTACTTCAGATTCCACCCATAGCTCACCTCCCAATAATTCCACAATTTCTTTTGATATAGCTAGTCCCAAACCATTACCTCCATAAAGTCTTGTGTTATGATTCTCTATTTGCCTAAAACGATCAAAAATCACCTTTTGGTGCGTCTTTGAAATCCCAATCCCAGTGTCTTTTATCGAGAACAGCACATGCGTTTTGTGGCACTGGGCACTAAGTGTTATTTCACCTTTTTTTGTAAACTTAATGGCATTCTTAATCAAATTGTCTATAACCTGACGGATTCTTTTATGGTCACTTTTAATTTGACAGTTAACACAAGACGTACTTGAAATTTTAATTTCCAATCCCTTGTCAGCGATTTCAGGTTTGTAAAATTGAAGTATCTCATTAAACAGATCTTTAACTACAAATTCAGTCTGTTTAATACTTAATTGTCCTGCTTCAATCTGAGCAATTTTTACAAGATCATCTATAATCATCATGAGCTGATTCCCAGATTCTAGAATAACATTTCCATATTCACTTTTAATTTCAGCTGGTGTATCCTCACTTATCATCAGATTTGTAAATCCAATTATTCCATTTAGTGGCGTCCTAATTTCATGACTTAAGTTTGCAATAAAAGCTGTTTTTAATAGATCACTTTCCTCGGCTTCTAATTTGGATTTTCTGAGTTCCAGCTCCATCATTTTTCGATTAGTAATATCTTTACCGATCTTGATAAAATTGATAGGAGTACCTTCTTCATTCGTAATAGGAGCAATGCTGGCAACCTCCCAATAAAAGCTGCCATCTTTTTTCCGATTATAAAATTCACCTTCCCATTTTTCTCCAGCTAAAATGGTGTTCCATAAATCGGTATAAATATCTTTCGATAATTTTCCCGATTTTAATACTCGTGGGTTTTTACTGATTAATTCGTCAGCAGTATAACCCGTCAGTTCACCGTTTCTGGGGTTTGAATATTCTATCTTGCCATTGAGATCTGTAATAACAACGGATACCGGACTTTGTTCAACAGCTTTCGATAATTTTAAGACTTCTTTAAAAGCGTTTTTTTTATCGGTGATGTCATGTACAACTGAATGTAAAACGTCTTTCCCTTTCACTTCAATCTTTCCGGTATAAACCTCTATATCTCTAATTTCTCCAGATGCAAGGCGATATTTTAATTCATAATAATTTTTCTCATTATCAAGTGCTAGTTTGAGCTGTCTTTTTAATTCTTCTTCGCCTGACTGACTGATCTGCCCTAGATCCATGTCTAAAAACTCCTCCTTTGAATAGCCGGTATAGGCCAGAACGGCTTTATTTGCGTCAAGAATCGTTCCGGTTTCAGGATCAATCAACACCATTGATGAACTGCTGTTTTCAAATATGGCTTTGTGTCTCTTTTCACTTGCTTCTAACTCTTGTTTGGCTTGAACACTTTCAGTAATATCGTAACAGGTAAAGGCAATGAGTCCTTTGTCGATAGGGAAAATATTAGATGAATAATATTTTGATGAGTATGGATAATATTTTTCGAATCGTTTCCCTTTGTTATAGGTCAAAACATCTTTAAAATGTTCTAAAAATTCATCATGTGTATCAGGAAAACATTCAGAATGTCTTTTACCAATAATATCTTCACTCCTGGCATCTATTATGATTTCGTTTATAGGATTCATATCAACATATCTTAAATCTTCTAATTCGCCTAAGACATTACATATAGGTTCGAAAATAACAGTACCTGCTTCTATCGAATTGTAAAAAGATTTGTAGCGCAATTCACTTTCTTCAATTTTCTCTCTTAATTGTACCTGATCTGAAATATCAAAATAGTTGACACAAAAAGAACCATTGCCCATTGGAAATGCATTTACGGAAAAATGACTATCAAAGTTTTTGTTGTAACGCTCAATGTTTATTGTTTCCCCTTCATTGATCACTGGTTCAAAAGTTTCAAGCCAGGCTTGTTCCGTTTTGGGAAAAAATGACATAAGATTTTTACCAATCAGAATATCTTTATCCATCCCAAGTAGTTTCTCATTCATCGGGTTCATATCAAGATAAGTGGCATCAACTAGTTTTCCATCAGGACTACAAATCGGAGAAAACAAAACTACAGCTGAATTCAGTTTAGAAAAAAGAGTGGTGTATTTAATTTCACTTTCTTGAAGTTTCCTATTTAATTTCTCAGTGTTGTTGTTGAGATCTGTCAGTAAGTCTTGTTCTTTTTTTAATTCGCGACTAACCTTCTTATACGACTCTTTTGTTTGCTCATGGATTCGCATCTGTTCCAGAGCATTCTCTTCCAATTGCTTGCTTTTACTTTCAAAGGTCTGGAAACTTGCAATGTCCAGTTCAATAATATTCTTTACCTGCAAAAGGAGTTCTTCTATATCTTTCGAAAAGGTATTTTCTTTGTTGTCTAAAATACAAATTGTCCCAAATGGTTCTTTGTTAGGAAGGTATATAGGAAAGCCCAAATAGGCAATCATGCCGAGTTTTACATCCGGATTATTATTCCAGCTTTCATCATTTAATGCATTAGCCACTAAAAGTCTTTGTCCTGCTTTAACAACTTCCTCGCAATAAAGGCCGTATAATTTTTCACGATCACCTACTTTAAAAGGATTCTCTTTCACTTCACTTGTGGCAAAAACCTCTATGCTTTCGCCATCTAATACCGAGATAAGCGTTGCAGGTAGGTTAAATGTATTACACAGTAAATCAATTAATTTTTGCCATTTGGATACAGTTGTATCAGGAAAA
>NZ_JBFFKR010000008.1:0-39157 GCF_041555295.1 Ancylomarina sp.
GCGAAAATGCCACATCAAGGAAGCGTAGATGTGGCATTCTCTGAGTAATATACAGAGTGTATATGTCTTTATTATCTTAGTTGATCAACCACCTGTAAAATTGGGTGTAATATCGATTCTCCAAATAAAATGCTTCGCTCTGGAGACCATCCAAATTCAGGATCTGGTAGATCATTATTGTCCTTAAATGGCATTTCTACCGTCAAAGATAAGCATTTATATCGTTCGCCAATATGTTTTGAACAAATTGCTAAGTTAGCCTTGCCAGGTTCGTTCTTCGGGTAGCCATGAGTATCTTGAAAATCAGGATATGAGGTCTTCCATGATTCCGTAAATGTTTCTAAAAGATTTTTTAATCTTTCATCAAAAGAAGGGATCCCTTCGATGCTTGAAATAAAGTTATAAGGTAAGTCTTCATCACCATGAATGTCGATATTTAAATCGCAACCATATTTATCCATCATATTGCGAACATGATAAACTTCGGGGCTAAAATCAAGACTCGGCTCAGCCCACTCACGATTTAGATTGGCACCAGCTGCATTCGATCTTAAATTACCTAAAATACTACCATCGATATTAATATTTGGAACAATATAGAAGACCGCTTTGCTCAATAGAGTTCTTGAGACAGCATCATCTTCATCTAGAATTCTTCCCAGGAAACCTTCCATGAACCATTCTGCCATAGATTCACCCGGATGTTGACGTGCAATCACCCAAATCTTTTTCTTCTCAGGAGATTCTTCTCCAACAATAAGCATGTCGATATCTCGCCCTTGAACTGTTTCACCTATTGATACGAGTTCGCACTCTGGTGAAAGCTGAGCATTGTGAACCAAGTTAAGATGTTGCTCATAACTATAAGGTGCAAAATAAGCGTAAAATACTGAGTTGAATTCCGGAGTATGTTCAATCACCAATTCTTTTCCATCGTAGCTACTAGGAACTCTAAACCAAGTTTCCTTATCGTATGATGCTGCTGCATTGTAGCCCTTGTATCCGTCAGGATAAGATGCTTCTGATGCATTCATGATACGCATTTTACAAGACTGATTCTGCGCACCTTGTAATCGGAAGTGGAACCATTGTAAGAAATCAGAATTCGTGTCTTTATTGATTTCTAACTGAATATTTGAAGCTGTGGTGCAATCTATCACTTTGATGTTACCACTATCAAAATTTGAATTGATTTTCATATTGAGTGTTTTTGTTGTCGTTTTTTATCGATAACCAAAGATAATTTATTTGTATACTTACACCTATAGTTTGTCTTTATTTCTGCTTAAAATCTAAAGAGCCTAAATGGATACTCTTATTGATAAACTTAATTATTTGTATAAATTTGTGGATAAGCTTACGACCCGAAAAATAAAGAAATATGATCAATCTATTTAGACTAGAGAAACTTCAATCGAAAAAATTAAAATATGGACTGATTGCCATTTTTATTTTATTTGTTGTGGTTGGAACAGTTTTGTTGAAATACTACCGTAATATCTATTCATCGAATATCGATTTGGGTGAGAAAACTGAATTGTTTATTCATATTCCGTCTGGGGCAGATATGCAATCGGTTCTTCATTTATTTGAAGAGAGTGATTGTGTGGTCAATTTATCTTCATTGGAGTGGGTAATGAATAAGAAACATTATGGCGAATTAATAAAACCGGGACGATATCGAATTGAAGATGGTATTAGCAATAATAATCTGGTTAATATTTTACGATCAGGGGATCAAGCCCCTATTAATTTAACTTTTAACAATACTCGTACTCTGGAAGAGTTTGCTGGGAAAATTGGCCGTCAAATTGAGGCTGATTCTCTGAGTATCTTGAACTTTTTGAAGGATGAGGCCAACTTAAAACCTTTTGGCTTTAAATCTGAAACGGTTATTGGGCTTTTCATTCCCAACTCTTATCAGGTTTATTGGAATATGTCTCCCAAGTCATTTACAGAACGCATGTATAAAGAGTACGTGAAATTCTGGAATGTAGATAGAATGAAAAAGGCAGCCGAGCTGAATCTAACGCCTATTCAAGTTAGTACACTGGCTTCTATTGTTGATGAGGAAACCATTAAAGAGGACGAGAAAGCCAGGGTAGCAGGTGTTTATGTGAATCGTTTAAGGCGAGGTATAAAACTTGATGCAGATCCAACATTGAAGTTTGCTTGGGGAGATTTTACAATGCGTCGAGTCCTCAATAAGCATAAGGTTATCAAATCACCCTATAATACCTATAAATACGCAGGATTACCTCCTGGACCTATACGTCAAGCCTCTATCTCTGGTTTAGATTCAGTGTTAGATTGTGAAAAGCATAAATATTTTTATTTCTGTGCCAGTCCGGAATTTAATGGTTACCATATTTTTGCTCGTAGCCTTAGAGAGCACAATAAGAATGCTGAAAGGTATCAACGTGCATTGAATTTACAGAAGATATTTGAATAAGATCTAAAGGGCTGGAAGGTCAAAAAAAATGAGTGATTATTGCTAATCACTCATTTTTTGTATATCATTTATCGATTTAAATTGCGTTGACTTCCATTTCAAGTTTGATGCCATATTTTAGAAGAACTGACTTCCTTATATCATTGGCTAGTTGAAGCACTTCATAACCTTTCGCATCCCCTAGATTAACTAGTACGAGTGCTTGATCTTTATGTACGCCAGCTTGCCCTACTTGTTTTCCTTTCCAGCCACATTGCTCGATTAACCAGCCAGCAGCTAGTTTGGTGTTTGTGTTATCCACCTCGTAATTTGGACAATCAGGAAATTCAGCTAATATTTTCTCTGCGAATCGAGTATTCACAATTGGGTTCTTAAAGAAAGAGCCTGCATTACCAATCACTTCAGGATCGGGTAGTTTTGATTCTCTGATCTTGATAATAACCTCTCTGATGTTTTTTAGATTAACTTCATCGTAGTTTTCAAGTTCTTTACTAATAGCGCCATACTCCAGGTTGAACTCTGGTTTTTTACTCAATCGGAAATAAACATGAGTAATAATAAAAAGATTCTTGTATTCATTTTTGAATACAGAATCGCGATAGTCAAACTCACAATGGAATTTTTGAAACTCAACTTGTCTTTTACTTTCTATCGATATGGCATCTAGCTTTTCAATAACCTGAGAAGCTTCTACACCGTATGCTCCGATGTTTTGAACAGGAACTGCACCAACGACTCCTGGAATATTAGATAAGTTCTCGATCCCGCCGTAACCATTTGTTACAGCCCAAGCTACAAACTCATCCCAGTTTTCGTTAGCGCCAGCTTTCACTAAAACAGTATCTTCGTTCTCAGACACAATTTCTATGCCTTTGATATTAGGATGAAGAACTAAACCGTCATAGTCATCTGTGAATAACAGGTTGCTGCCTCCCCCAAGAATCAGATATTTGATGTTATCAAGCGAATTGTCGTCGAGAAAAGACTTGATTTCATCAATCGTGTCGAACTCGAAAAAATAATCAGCTTCGGCATCAATGCCAAAAGTATTATAGGTTTTTAAAGAATAATTTTCGTGTAGAATAGCCATTTAGCAATTTGTGATTTGCAATTAATAATTGTGATTAGCTAAGTTGTTCTTTTAATAAAGCAACAAAGCCTTTAATGTCTTCTTCGGTGGTGTCGAAAGAGCACAACCATCTGACTTCACCCGCGTGCTCGTCCCAAACCCAAAAGAAATATTCTTCTTGAAGCTTTTCGATTTTATCCTTAGGAATGATGGCCCATATACCATTGGTTTGAACCTCCTGAGTGATTTTAATCGCTTCAATATTTCGAACTTCTGATTCTAAAAGGCCAGCCATTCTATTAGCATGGCGAGCCGTTTTTAACCAAAGGTCATCTGTCAATAAAGCTTCGAATTGACAGGCAATATATTTCATTTTTGAATAAAGCTGCATGCTTTGTTTACGCACATATTTGGAATTTTTTGAAAGCTCTGGATTGAAGAAGATAACCGCTTCACCCAGCATCATCCCATTCTTTGTTCCACCGAAACTTAAAACATCAACACCCGCTTTATTGGTGATTTCTCTCACATCAACATCTAAACTCGCTACTGCATTAGCCAATCGGGCACCATCCATATGCACATACATATCGTGTTCATGTGCCAAATCGCAAATTGCCTTAACTTCCTCGGGTGTATAAACAGTACCCAACTCTGTACATTGTGTTATTGAGATAACCTTAGGTTGTGAATGGTGTTCAAAACCAAAACCGTGAAGTTGTGTTTTTATCAACTCAGGTGTTAGTTTACCATCAGTAACCTCAATTGGAATAAACTTACAGCCCGTAAACTTATCCGGGGCACCACATTCGTCAACCTGTACGTGAGCTGTAGATGGGCAAATTACTGAATTCCATGACTCAGTTAAAGTTGATAAGCCAATAACATTAGCTCCAGTGCCATTAAAAACAAAATAAACATCGATATCTTCACCAAACAATTGCTTGAATTTCTCGATGGCAGATGCCGTATAAGGATCACCTCCATAGGCCATTGAATGACCATAGTTAGCCTTCTGTATGGCTTCCATTACTTCTGGTAAAACGCCTGAAAAATTGTCGCTGGCAAATCCTCGTTTATTCATGTCTATTGTGTTTAAATGATTAGCTTTTTTAGAGAAGCTAAAAATAGCTTTTATTCTGCAAAGAGAAGGTGGGATACTTGGTGAAATTTGAAGCAGATAAAAGAAAGCCCTCTTCTACACTTTAAAATGTTTAGAAGAGGGTTCTTTTTTTTAATATAAAATTCTTAAAAATGTCTTAGTTCTTACTTATATTCCAACTGAATCCGAGTGAGAAATAATGCATCTTGTGATTCAGTCCCAGTCCAAAGGAGATATCTAGTTGTAGATTGTTTTTAACGAGGTAAGTTAAACCTGAATCGAAGTTTGTTCCCCAATCGGTGAATTCGGCATACTCGCCATAGAGTTCGATATAGGTTCCAAATTTCTCTCCTAAACCAATTCCTAAAGCTGCAGAATAGGTTAAGTTACCATCACCTTCACTAAAATAATGATATCCCAGATTGTAACCCAAACCCAATTTGTTATCTAGTGCATGTGAGATTGCAAGCTTATTGATAGTCCTAAATTTGTCAATAGTTAATGCTTCTGAGCCTGTGGGTAATATTAGGTGTGAAAGAAATGCAATTTCAGTATTAATAAGCTCTTCTTTTAAGAGTTGAATTTTGGCTCCAATTTCCAAATCGCTAATGCCAAAATCACTTTGTGAGGTCACATCATTTTTAATGTTTTCGAATTGTTGAACAAATCGAAGTTCGATGCCTTTTGTAAGTCCATATCGCAATAATGTTGACGGAATTAAAGTTTGCTTGATTAACCCATTTTCATAATTGCCAAACAGGATACCACTCTCAATTTGTAGACTTTTAAGCGGAACAGTTGTTGATGATTCAGTTTGATCTGGTCTGTCTGTGACTATTTGTTGGGCTTTTATTCCTAGACAGAAGACAAGTAAAACAATTATAAGTGTACACTTTTTAATCATTGGGACAAATTTAGGTGATTATTGTTAAGCGTATCACTAATTTACGATTTTATCTGATAAGGCAAAAATATTAAGAATTAGGAAGGGTTTGTAAAAGGATATTGCTCAATGCCAAAGGTTTAAGTTTGATTTGTTTGAATTCAGTCTATAAAAAAAAGGTCACAACATTTATTAATGTTGTGACCTTTAATCCGTTTAATAGTGTATATCCCTATAGAAGATTTCCAATTTTAAGACCAATACTTATAGTTCTTGGGCTACCAGCACCGTAGATGTAGGTTGGATCTCTGTCAACCCCTTTATCAAAGTCATCTTGATAGGAATTGAAAATATTTTTGACCCCGCCCCAAACTTGTATGTCTGCTCCATTCAACTTTGTAGTGTATTCTATTTTAGCCCCAAGATCGGTAAAAGCTGAACTCTCTCTCAACTCGCCTTTGATAGGATCAGCAATTGTATTTCCATAATAAGGAACATACATCTTTCCAGTATAATTTCCTGTAGCAGAGAAACACCATTTATCCTTAAAATCCCAGTCTATTGTAACGAAACCATAGTTGTTTGGTGTGCGCATAAATTCTCTTTTCGAGAACGAAATATCCTGAGGTTTTTCGTACTTACTTTTCTGAGAGGTAAAGCCGGCAGTCAGACTGAAATTGCTTGAAGGAACAATATTAAGCTCTGTATTGATACCATAAACCAAAGCACCATCTATTGCATTTGTTCTCGTATAAATAACCACTTTATCTGCATCAGGATCAGATTTTTCATTCACAAAGGCGTCATTCAATTGAGTATAAAAACCTTCCACCAGGAAGCCTATTTGAGTCGATCCAATCTTCGTATTAAAATCTAAGGAAGACATATAAGAATGACTGGTTTCTTTCTTTAGATTGGTACTGTTTTTATGGATGATTCTTTGTGCTGTAGATGAAACGATGTGCAAATCTTCATCAAAAATTTGCGGCGCTCTATAGCCTTGTGAATAGCTAACACGGAATTGTAAGTTTGGAATGATATCATATAGGATATTGACTCTGGGACTAAATACATTTCCAGTTTTGTCACTATTATCATCTTCCAATTTATTCGTATTATTTTTGATGTCGTAATGATCTAAACGGCCTCCAAGAGATAAACTAAGTTTAGCAAACTTGTAAGTGTATTGTCCAAACAAACCAGATGTGCTACTTGTTTGATCAGAGATTAACTTATTGTCGGTATGTATATCGTTTTGATAATCGTAATAACCTAATTTGTTATCTTCCAGGGACGAACTGGTATGCTCCAAGCCTAGCACAAGTGATGAATTCACGAATTTGGCATTGTACTGAGCTCCCATATTGTAGGTGAAATCATCGGTTTGTCCGTAGTCTGAAGGTGATTGCTCAACACCATAGTAGGATGCACGATCTACTTTCTGTCCTGATACGTAAATCGATAACTTATCTTCATCCCTGAAAAACTGATCGTACGAAATAGCCGTTGTTGTAAGTTTATGCTCCAATTGTTCAGCAATATCTGCTTCGTGAGGTAGGTAGTTAAATTTATTTCCACCGCGTCGTTCTTCGTTGATATGGAAGAAATCGATAGCTAGCTTACCCCTAAAACCAAAGCGATGGAAAAAACGAGTTCCTACTGTGGTATTATCTAATTGTGTCAGTTCAGAAAAGCCATCATTGTTGGCATCAAACGCTTCTTTGTCTCTATAAAAACCATAAACCGAAAGGCCTGTTTTGTAGTCATCAGAAACCACAGAAGCATTAAAATTGACGTTATAATCCAAGGCGGGATGATCTGAACCATCTACACCAACACCAATAAGACTAGAGCTTGTACCGACCTCGTATGAGTCGTTAAGCGGATCTTTAAGAATCATGTTGATGGTACCTGCTATGGCATTACTACCATAAAGAGCCGAGCCTCCACCACGAACAATTTCAACCTTTTCAATCATATTGGTAGGTATCAGTTCTAGTCCGTATACACCAGCCAGACCACTAAAAATAGGTCGGCTGTTTATTAGGATTTGAGAGTAGGGGCCTTGCATGCCATTCATGCGTACCTGATTGAAACCACAGTTCTGGCAGTTAGTTTCCATTCTCAAGCCAGGACTAAAATTTAAACTTTCGCTGAGTACCGTAGATTGACTCACGGCAAATAGACCCGCTGATATAGAGCTTACAATAACAGGAGATTCAGTTCTTTTACTCGCACCTTTATTGCCGGTAACAACAACCTCGTCAATTCCTAGTGCATCCTCTTCGATATTAAAGTTTACTTCTGCTGTTTTATTGGCTTTTGTAATAATGGTTTTTTCCTGGCTTTTATAACCCAAGGCGGAAACCATAATTGTTAGTTTTCCTAGTGGAAGATCAATTAGGCGATAATGCCCTGTTGCGTCAGTTGCAACGCCTATGGTTGTGCCTTTTACAATAATATTAACAAAAGGGATATGTTCTCCCTCACTCACAACATGGCCAACAATAACGGCATCGTTGTGTTTCTTTTGGCTAAAACTAAGTTGAGTAATAAGTAATAAGGCTAGTCCGAATATGTATTTTTTCATATGTGTGTATTCATGTAATTATCTCTGATATTAGGTTTTAAGATGATTCTTTAAGAGTGAAAAGGATGAATGATCTCTATTTAGTATACATTTATGGGCATACTATTATCCTTTGTTGATTTTGTTTTAAATAAGAGTGTATTATTGTACAGGGGGAGCTCTACCAAATTTGCGCAATACTAAAACGTTGATATATTCTATTTGCGGCAGGCGTTTTTTTTCGAAGTAAACACAAGCGCCTTTTAAGCTAAAGGCTATTGAACCAAGAAAGAATAATAAGGTGATAGAATTTAAAATCAGAAGTTCATTTTCATGATGCTTGTTATTAGCAGGGGGAGTCTCTGTTTTATCGTAAGGATGAGCATGAATTACAACTGACCCATCAGATAAAGTTTGGCTGTGAGTAAATAGGATACTATTAATAATTAATAGTCCAATTATACCCATACCCAAGTAGGATAGTGCTTTTATATCGTGTCTTACTCTTTCCATTCAGAGGCAAATGTAATTTAAATTGAATCTAAATAAAAGATTTTGGATGAAATGTTATCATTAATATTTACCTCTTTTTCCGTATTAAAGGCTAAGTGTCTTAGGTTGTATGTTTTAGTTTAAAGCAGCTACCTCAGATATGTTATCTGAGGGCTTGAAGTTGGCGATTTATAATCGCCTTTGTTGTGATTATATTTTGGGGTGAGAAAATTTGTTTCTACTGAAAAACTAGCCGAGAGCTATTTGTAGATCTTATTTTTTAGAGGAAGTATATTTGAATTCCTCATTATTGCAAATTTCATTGAGGCTAAAAAATAAGTAGAGCCTCACTTTCGTAAGGCTCTGGAATATTTTCTATGATAAATATTTATGCTTCTCCTTTTTTCTCTTTGGGGATAGAATAGAATATCTTGCTTACTATTTTCCAACCATCTTCAAATTTAATAAGCGATAGGTAATCGATGAATTTTTTCTCACCACCTTCGTAGAATTCTATTTTTGATACGGCTACGTTTCCTGTAACATCAACGAATAAAAATTTAATGGTTGTAAATTCGTCCTGGAAAGCATATTTATGCTTCTTTTTGCCTTCTTTAGCACTTTCTATCCAGTTGTAGATAGGATGCTTCCACATTGTATTGCCTTTTCCTGCACCAATCAGATTAAAGCCTGGATGAATGCCTTTGTTTACAGCAACTTCATCAGCATTATTGCATAAACCGTCAACATAAGCATCTTGTATGACCATTTTAATGCTTTCTTTTTCCTTTTGAATATCATCCTGAGCGAATGAAATCGAGCATACAGATATGAAACAGATCGCTGCTAAAATAAGTTTTTTCATCGTGTAGTAGGTTTTGATTAATGTTGTTTGATTTTGAAGATACTAATTTAACAAAACATATTGATGATTAAAAATTGACATGTGGATCAAAATGAAGTGCTTATATAGGGCATATAAAATACAAAAGCAGCTCGAAAGCTGCTTTTGTATTTTATGTAGGAAGAGAATTAAAACTTCTCGTCATAGTTAGTCCAAAGACCATCACCAATTTCCCATGCTTTTTCAACGACTTCGGTTCCAAGATCGATACTTCGATTGGTTAGGAAGGCACGACGCTTACGCTTACTCAATGATAAGTATTGCTCATCGACCTTAGCCTGCTCTTCGAAA
Source organism: Ancylomarina sp. (assembly GCF_041555295.1). Classification (NCBI taxonomy): domain Bacteria; kingdom Pseudomonadati; phylum Bacteroidota; class Bacteroidia; order Marinilabiliales; family Marinifilaceae; genus Ancylomarina; species Ancylomarina sp. Next base: position 9,763 of record NZ_JBFFKR010000008.1, read on the forward strand.
TATTGCTTTTGCAAAGGCACAAAGACCTTATCCACATCGTGACGCATATCGCCCCAGCGCTGTGCAGTAAGAGTGCTTAGGCGGTTGAAAGCCCACCAAGCTGATTTACGAGTGTAACCCAAACGACGAGCTTTTACTTTATAAGAAGGTGCTAAGTCAGTGGTTCCGGCATAAACAGGAATATAAATTGAAGTGGCCACATTATCTTGTGCCAACCATACGATTCCACCTACATCATCAGGCATCCAGCTACGACATTGTATAATGGTTGCATACATAGTGTACCAACGTGCGATTGTACGCTCGCCAAGTTCACCCCAGCCACCATTTACACCAAAAAGGCGATTCATTCCGTAAGGCATAAATGGGTTTGCAAAAGGAGAAATAGCTTCTTTGCCATCTTTATCAGCCTGCTTGATATTCTTTACAAAGTTGAAAGGTGTTCCTTCGTAGTAATCTTTGAAGATCTCTACCAATTTATCCATGCTTACCTTCTCATCAGGTTTTACAGAGAAAGGGTAATCTTTAGCAGTTGGATCAAGATCTAATGATGGAGCAGCCATTGAAAGCACACGCCATTCTCTACGACGAGATGCTATAGAACGACGACTTTTAGGAGCGTAAGCATAGTTCCAACGGAAAGTTTCTTCTATAGGATTGTACCAGCCATTCTCTTTGGCTAGTTCGAAAATATTTTCAGAAGCCATAAAGTAATCGCTATTCTTCAAATCAATTTCCTTGATGGTTGATCCATTGGCATTAACTGAAAGATGATCATCAGGTACACGTTGAGCAACCCAAACGGCACCCACTTTACCTTTACCAGGACCAACAACTTCGAAATGCCAGACCTCTTGCTTATCAGCAATGGTTAAACATTCACCAAAATCTCTCCATCCATATTTCTTTAATAACTCATCAGCCATTTTAATTGCCTCGCGAGCCGTTGTACAACGCTCTAGCATTAATTGCTGAAGTCTTTGACAATCGATTATACATGCCTCAGAATACAATTCTTCGCGACCACCAAAAGTTGATTCGCCAATAGCTAATTGCTTTTCGTTAATACATGGGTAAGCTGTGTTTAAGAATTGATACGTTTTAGAAACCTGATCGATTTCACCAATTTTTTTATGCTGATAAGTTGGCATGCGCAAGCTATCGTATGCTGAACGTTCGAAAAGTTCGAACTTACTGTTTTTGTCGTGAGATTTAGCTGGTGTTACAGACATCCATGCACGTGTACGGTGACTATCGTCGGTGTGAGATGTGATGACTGAACCATCGAAAGTTGCAGTTTTACCTATAGTAATAGTGGTGCAGCCTTCAGGAACACCATTTTGCCAATCGGATTTATCCTGAGCCATACTTGTTGCTGAAGCAAAGCATAGGCCGATAAGTAGCAGTGATTTTAATCTTTTAAGAATCATGATTGTGTTAGTTTGTTGTGTAATAAAAAGAGACAATAATAAGATGATTCATCCTTCTATTGTCTCTTCATGTTCTCTATTCTTTTTCTGGTTTAACCAGATGTATGCCATCTTTTTCGATGGTAATTATGCGTTGTTTGTAAAGTAGTCCGATTACCTTTTTAAAGTTCTTCTTACTCATCTGTAAGTTGTCGTAAATCTCTTCAGGAGAACTCTTGTCGTTTAAGGGTAGGAAACCATTTTCTTTTTTGAGTATTTCAAATAGTTCTTCGCCTACTCTAGGTACCTCAAGGTGGTAGCCTTGTTGCTGCAGGCTAAGGTCGATTTTACCATCTTCACGGACTTTCTTAACCCAAGCTTTGTAAACATCACCTTCGCGAATGGCTCCAAAAATCTCGTTGTTATAAAGTATACCCATACCCTTATTATCGATAATGGCAGAGTATCCTAAATCTGATTGATGGCCAATCATGATACTTACTTCTTGTCCCTCAGTAAATTCAGCATTTAAATCACTTATAATCTGTTCTAGTTTAGCAGTGGCAGCAATACGGCCTGTTTTTTCATCTACATAAACGTAGACCAAATAGCTACGACCTTCCTCCATTTTCATTTTCTGCTCACGGAATGGACAAAGTAAATCTTTCATTAAACCCCAGTCGAGAAAGGCACCCACATCAGTTACAGCCTTAACCCTTAACCATGCAAATTCGCCTACAATTGCATAAGGCTTTTCAGTAGTCGCAATCACTCTATCTTCCGAGTCGCGGTAGATAAAAACCCTAATGGTATCGTCCAGCTGTGTGTTCTCTGGTACGTATCGGATTGGTAATAGAATTTCGGTTTCGTCTTCACCTAGCAGGTAAACGCCAAAGTCGACCAACTTGGCAACTTTTAGATCGGCATATTTTCCAATTAAACTCACGTTTCTTTGTTTTAGTATGTGGTACATCGGCTCTAGTTTCTGAATTCACCAGGCTCTGTATTTTTCATCTTGATTTCAATCCTACTTTAGAAATAGGAATTAGAGCTCAAAAGTACGCATCTTTTGCGAGATTTTTTGACTAATTCCTTTTTTAGTATTCGAGTTAGATAACAAAAGGATCTTGGGTGAGGGATAACTCCATTTTTTGAATTGATGAGGGGGAAGCTTCGAAATATGTTCTATTTTTGGACTGATTAAAGCAAGAAATATGACTTATGATAATTTAGTGGATTTTTCAGTGCATCCATCTGACTTAAAGCGTTTGGAAGGTGGATGGAAAGGTCTGAAAAAATATATAGAGGTTAGCGAGGCTGATGGGCTTGAATTATTGATTGGCTACGAGTCTGCATCAAATAATATTCCCAAGGAAATTGTGAAGAGCATTCATCTGCCTTTTTGGATTACCTGGCTTGATGTTTGGCGAAAAGGGGAGCAAGGCTTGAAAGCTTATTTTCCACCCATGTCAGCCGATCATATTCAATATTGCTGTGGAGGGAGCAATCAGCATGAAATGATTGCCACGCAGAAGAAATTGTGGGAGTTAGCAGCTGAATTTCAACCGAAACAAGCAGTGATGCATGCGGCTCATGTGGAGTTAGAACATGCCTTTACTCGCAAGTTTACTTATACGGATGAGGAGGTTTTGCGAAATTTTGCAGATTTATTGAATCGTACAGCTCAGGAGTTCTCTAATGGGGAACCGCCTTGTGTGATTGGTATTGAGAATCTTTGGTGGCCGGGTTTGAACTTTGGAAACTCGGCAGTGACAGATGACTTTGCTGGTAGCTTGAACTTCGATCAATGGAATTTGGTTCTGGATACAGGTCATTTGATGAACACCAATCCGAAGCTGCGTTGTGAAGATGAGGCGGTTGATTTTGTTCTCGAGAAATTATCTCAGCTTTCGGTTGGCGTGAGGGGGAGAATTAAATCCATGCATTTGAATTTAAGTTTATCTGGTGAATATCAAATGCAACAAATTCGAAATGGCTTACCTGCCGATTGGACAAATCTACCTCACGGCGAAAAATATTCATCAGCGAGAAATCATGTGCTTAAGATCGATCAACATTTACCCTTCCAAAGCTCTCGTGTGAAAGAGATTGTCGAAATGGTACGACCCCATACTGTGATACACGAATTTATTACACCTACAATGGCTGAGTATGACGAGCTTTTGAAGCAACAGGTGGGACTTTTAGCTTAGCTGTAAACACAGATGTAAATCCTCGTAAGTTGATGTTTAGGAGGATTTTTTTTTGTCATCTATATCGATCAGAAATCAGACTTCATAAATCACCATTATATCTATAATTGCCAGCAGGCTAATTTTTTAGTAATTTTAAGATAAGGTCTTGTTGGCCTTACTTAAGTGACAATCAATAAAGCTCAATACCAAGAATAAATATTTCCAGGCAAGCAGTACTCATGAAAAATACCAGAGCCATGAAACTTAAAGCCACTGTATATTTCTCAGTCCTTTTTCTTCTGTTTACAGCTATGCCTTTTAATGTAGATGCACAAGCAGTAAGAGCTACAGAAAAAGTATTACTGGTAGGAACAAAAGAGGCTCCGCCATTTTCATTTAAAAATACTAAGGGCAAGTGGACTGGTATTAGCATTGATCTGTGGGAAAATATTGCTGCAGAAATGGGGGTTGAATATCAATATGAGGAGCATTCAGTTAAAGGGCTTCTGGACAGTGTTGCGAACCATTCCCTTGATGCCGTGGTTAGTGCACTAACGCTGACAACAGAACGGGAGGAGCGATTTGATTTTACACATCCCTTTTACAATACAGGATTGGGGATTGCTGTACAAACCAAAAAAGGAAGTGTATGGAAGGCTGTTCTGAAGGAGTTCTTGTCCACCGAATTCCTTGAGATTATTGGCGTGCTGATAGGGACCATGATCCTGATAGGTTTTATCATTTGGCTGTTCGAACGAAGGAAGAACCCCAAAGACTTTGGAGGAAGTACCAAGGAGGGGATTGGTTCCGGAATATGGTGGTCAGTTGTAACCATGACCGCAGTGGGCTACGGCGACAAAGTCCCCAAAACTTTTGGCGGTAGGTTATTTGCCACTGTTTGGATGTTTACAGGCATCATTCTTATCTCAACTTTTATTGCAACCATTACTTCTGTACTTACCGTCTCGCAATTGGAATATGCCATAGATGGTCCCGAGGATTTAAGAATGAATACGGTTGGAACCATTCGTTATACCACTAGCGAAATATATATGCAGGATAACCGCATTTTCTATATCCCTTACGATACGGTTACTGAGGCATTGCAAGCTCTCAATCTTGGTACCATTAATGCCCTTGTTTACGATGCCCCCTTGCTCCAATACTTTATAAACCGAAATTATAAAGGTAAAATTGAAGTTCTGCCAAACACATTCCTGCGTCAGGATTATGGTATTGCACTACCCCAAGGAAGCAAAATCAGGGAACCCATAAATAGGATTCTCCTTAGGCGAATTCACCACGACGAATGGCAGGATCTTCTTTACAAGCATTTGGGTGGGGTGGAATAAATCCTTCTTCTTTTGTGAAAATCTAAGGTGCATATTATTTGTATTTTTTATGTGATCAGAAAGAATCAAAAATCTGAACACATCAATCACAAATTAAAAATTGGATACCTGTCTTTCATGCTTATTATGTGTCCAATTCCAGGTTCAATAGATTGTTTTCATGGACAATCTTTATGAATTGAGTATGGAAATGACGATCTCTTGTCGCGAAGCCTTTTCCTCAAGAAAAGTATCACAATACGTCGGCGCGAAGCCTTCTCGAGCTATAAAACGTTACATTACGTCGGCATGGAGCCCTTTTTGTTTTTTTAGGCCATATGGAGTCGGCACGGAGCCTTTTCAAGCCTGGGAACTACTTATTACGTCAGAATGTCACCCTTTCAAGTCGCAGAACGCTAAGATCCCTCGGACGCAGTATATTTTTTAACAAAAACGCTCAATTCTATGTGTGCGAAGCTTTTGCTGCGAAATAGCTTCAAATTACAGTTAATTTTAATAATAATAAACACCTCTTTAGATTATCTGATATGAAAAGATCCTCAATGCTTCCGCTTTGAGGATCTTTTTATGGGGTAATGATGCATTTGAAATCAGATTTCATCAATCTTAAATTATATTTTTTTGCACATCACTGCTTTGCCATCTCTGGAGCAAGTTTCGAATCCCATTTTCTTCACATACTTCAGGTTGTCTTCAATGTTGGTGTCGTACACAACAGATTTTACAGGATGTTGCGAAAGCAGCTCGCTCAGTTGGTTGTAAAGGTAGTTACCCACTTTAAAATCGCGATACTGAGGCAAGGCGTAATCCATGTCAATTTTGAATTCATTGTTTCCCACCTCCCCAATAAAGATACCGGCTACTGCCATGTCGCGCAATACAAACATGCTTACTTTGCCCTTGGTATCTTTAAAGTCCGGAAAGAATTTACTGATATCATTCTGATATGATTCAAGGTAATAGTTCAGAATCTCATCGTTGTCTTTAATCTCGATAATTTTAAAATCCTCTTTGTGTCGATTCATTTTTGCTAGGTAATAGATGTTGGTGCAGACTATCAATAGGTTCATGAAGGCTACAGGGTAAGCACCAATTAAAAAGCCATAGGCAGAGAATAAGGCGGCTCCCATCATGTTGTACCATCGGAGTTTTACAATTGAAGTCATCGATAATGATACAAATACGATTATTGACGCTGCATAACCTAACCATTCCAAATAAGAAATGCCTAAAAATTCTAACATAAAAGAAAGTTTGTTTCGCTGATAATAATTCAGCTGAGTTAATAAATAAGATAGTTGGATGGTTGAAATAGTAGGGTGCCCATGGTAGGCGCCACTAAAATAGTTAAATTAATTTAAAAGATAAATTGGCAATCGAGTTTCTTAATTGAATTTAAAAAAAAGAAATTGCAAATTACCAACTCTCTAAGCCTGGATTATAAATCCAGGGCAGCAGTATTATACAATTAAAGGCTGGTCATTAAAAAGAGGGGTTGCAGTTCGAAACTCTTGTATTTGGGACGTAATCGTTCCGTATTGTAATAACGATCGATATCGACTATTTTTTTTGAACTGGTAACAATATCGATAGGCGCATTGTCGTAGCGTCCATTCCTGAGAGTAACTAAACGTCCATGTATACCTTTTATGATTAGATCGAGTGCCAGGTTGCCAAATGCCATGGGTACAATGGAATCTATAGCATCAGGGTCGCCGCATCGAACCAAATAACCAAGTTTCTGATTAATGACATTCACGGGTACGCCCTTGTTGTATTCCAGTGATAGGTGTTTCATCTGATCGGAAACCCTTTCGCCAATACCTCCCAATTTTTTATGCCCATAGTCGTCCATATCGCTATCCAGATAAGTCATGTTTTCACCCGTAAAGGCTGCACCTTCAGAAATTAGAACGACAGAATATCGGCTAGGGTTTTTATAACGATCTTCTAGCATGAGTTGGGTTAGTAGATTGATATCGAATTTGTGTTCGGGAATAACACAACGGTTGGCTGCTCCTGCAAGTGTTGGTAATATGGACGTAAAACCTGCATATCGACCAAATACTTCAAGTACCAGAAAACGCTCGTGGGAACCCGCTGAAGTTCTTAGACTATGAGTTAATGAGATGGTTCGTGTAATGCAGGTGCTGAATCCGATGCAATAATCCGTTCCGGGTACATCATTATCCATGGTTTTAGGAATGGCTATCACTTTGAAGCCTTCCTTATATAAACGTACAGCATAACTTAAAGTGTCGTCGCCACCAATAGGAATCAGGTAGTCGATGTTGAGAAAGGCCAGATTGGCCAGCACTTCTTCGGTAAGATCGTTAACCTCAGCTTTGTATTTATCCTGCAAGTGTATTGGAACACGGGATTTTGATGTTTTTGAGGGGTTGATTCGGGAACTGTGTAAAAAGGTACCACCAGTTCGACCGATTCTATTAACCATTTCTTCAGTTAGAATGGAATAATTTTCGCTGTTATCCACTTTTTCATCCCTGATAAGATCAATTAATCCTTTCCACCCCTTACGGATACCCACAACTGTATAGCCTTCGCGTAGTGCTCTGATGGTAACTGCACGAATGGCAGGATTCAGACCAGGTACATCTCCACCACCGGTTAAAATGCCAATGACTCCCTTTGTATTCTTTGGTATTTTCATAGCGATTCCCTTTCATCATTAATTCCTATTAAGGTAATGATTTTTTCGCTGAAAAAGGATGGCTTTCTATGAGCAATAGTGAATTTGGGAGATTAGTATTTTAATGTGAAAAAACGTAAGATAGTATATTGGCCCCCATTCTTAGGGCCTTGGTGTGGTTTTCCTGTGTGTCGTTGTGTACCGATGGATCTTCCCAACCATCGCCAAGGTCACATTCGTAGGAGTAGAAACAAACGAGGCGACCTTTGTGGAATATGCCAAATCCTTGTGGGGCTTTGCCATCGTGCTGATGAACCTTAGGTAGTCCTGTTTTAAACTCGTAAACCAGATGGTAAATTGGATGCGAATAGGGAAGTTCAACCAGCTCTTCTTTTGGAAATACCTTCTTGATTTCTCTTCGGAAATAGGCATTCAAACCGTAGTTGTCATCTACATGTAAAAAGCCACCTGCCTCGAGATATCGGCGCAGATTTTGAGCTTCCTGATTGTTAAAAACGATATTCCCATGTCCGGTTAAATGGATAAATGGGTATGAAAATAACTCTTGACTGCCAACTTCAACTGTGGCAGGTTCAGCTTGTATGTTGGCGATTTTATTGGTGTTACAAAACTCAATCAAATTAGGTAAGGAACCTGGATTGGCGTACCAATCGCCTCCACCATTGTACTTCAGTAGAGCAATGCGAACACCACTCTCCTGAGCAGATAAGTTTAAGCTTAGAGCTAAACAGACAATAATGGAAACAAATCTGAACATCATTAAATTTCTGTAAGTAAATAATACTAATTCAAAATCTTAAAACCTAGATTTATTGGTTTGCTAGACTAACAATATTACAAGCAATAACACCTGCAGTTTCTGCTCTCAATCGGCTTGTACCTAGGGTGATTTCTTTGAAACCATTTGCTCGAGCCAACTCTACTTCCTGTGGACTGAAATCTCCCTCAGGTCCGATAAGAATTAGAGCATTTTGCTTGGCAGTACAAAGATGCTTCAAATGTGTTTTCTCGCCCTCGTAGCAATGTGCAATATACTTCTCACCATCAAAAGGAGCACTTATTAAATCTTTAAACTTAGTTAGTTCATTCAATTTTGGGTGATAGGCCTTTAAGGATTGTTTTACTGCTGAGGTAATCACCTTAAAAAGGCGTTCAATTTTCACCACTTTTCGCTCTGAGAACTGACATAAAAGAGGTGTGAATTCGTCAATACCAATCTCCGTACATTTTTCCATATACCATTCGGTACGTTCAATATTCTTAGTAGGAGCAGCTGCGATATGCAGTTTATAATCTAGTTTTTCAAATTCTGCTTGGGTCTCAATGCACTCAACCGTACATCTCTTAGGATGTGCATCGATAATTTTTGCTGTGAACAGGTTGCCTTTGCCATCAATCAAATGAATTTGGTCGTCTTCTTTTAACCGAAGAACTCGAATGCAATGTTTTGATTCAACTTCGTTTAATTGATAAAATTTGTCTTCTATATCTGGGGTGTAAAATAAGTTCATTGACTAAATTATGATTTGTGATCTAATGATTTAGGGTTGTTAATTTCAGATTTATGAATGTGTTTTTAATCATAAATCTCAAATCATCACTCTTCAATTAAAAGAATACGGGTTGGTATATCGCTGCAAAAATAAAACTTAGTACCGATATAATTAAGCCAAACATGAAAATAGTGTATGATCTACGTAATAAATTGTATTTTTTGCCAAGTACCATTCCTAAATAGTACTGGTCTTTTATCAAACTATCATATAGATCATCGTAATCAACCATCAAACCTTTTAAAGCTTTTGAATAATCTTCCACATCCATTCGATGGAAATTACCGAAGAATAATAGATTCACTTTCTTCTTTTTGACATCATCTTCGGAGAAGGTTCCCGAAGTCACATTAGGTCTAGTAGCTAAAACAGAATAGACAATAGTAAATAAAGCGACGAACAGAAGAATTAAGCATGGGATAATAAACTCAGGTGATTCCATGATATTCTTGTAAATAAAGAAGATAGCGGTAATGATAATTGAGTTAACAGAAATCATTAAATTAGCTTTATTATCTGCTATTGAGCTTAGACTAATTTGATTACGAGCCGTAACCTTAAACATGGTTTCAATTCCACGTTGAGGCATCTTCAATTTTAGATTCTGATTCTCAAGTTTAATGAGCTTATCGTTTAGCTTTTGAATTTCTTTATTCTGATATGAATTAACCTTTTCAGTGACTTTTTGAATATTAAGCTCTTTCTTTTTGGCTAAAACCTTTTTCCCATAATCTGTTCGATATGAGTGTCTTTTTAAAAAGTTTAAAGTTTCTTCCCAATACGATTTTGTAGAAAATTCATGGTTGATAAGAGCAGATTTCTCTTCTCTCAAATTGTCTGACGATTTCATGAAATTCTTTGAAGCTAAATGTTGCAAGTCGGCATCACAAAGCACCATAGAGATAGGGCAATCACAGCTTGTATAAGGTATTTTTGTATTTTGGATTGCACAAATAACTCTTGCAATTTTTTCAGATGGATAATTATGTTCCTTCAGAAATTTTTCAGCAATTTCTCCACTTATGATTTCATGTTTAATGAAACCCCTAAAATAGCCCGTATCATGAAACCAAGCAGCTAAAATAACGGTTTCTAAATCTTCTTCTGAAAACTCCATGATGCCAGCAATCTTTGTTGCTTGTTTCACCACTTTTTCAGTATGTTCTATATTGTGGTAGGTGTAAATTGGTTTATGATTCTTTTCAAAAAAATCAATAACGAAAGCTTTTGCTTGTTCTATAATAGACATATGTTTATGTATTGAATTCAATAAAATACAGGTGACTAAAGATAGTAATAATCTTGATGGCTTTGAAAACAGAGCTTGTTTGTCATTAAATTGAACATTGGTTTTGATGAGGATACTTATTTTACTTATTGCCAATTGACTAAAGGAAATGCAAAAGTTAAGGTTTGTTTTATTGGTTTTGATTGGGATAATGCTTGTGTTTTGTTTATTTTTATCCGTGAAAACAATATTCAATTATGCTCTGTTCAAAGAAAGTCAACCTATTGATATTATTAGCCTTCAGTGTGGCTTTTTCAGCTTGTTCAAAGAGTAAAAAAAATAAACAAACCTGCTTTTTGTCAGAATATTATTCTCACTTTCCCTATACCATTAATCAGCCCAGTTATACCTATGTTTTGGATAACGCATTACATGAAATATCAGGTTTGACCTATGCAAAAGAAAATAAGTTGTTCTGTGTGAATGATGAACAAGGCTATATTTTCGAATATGATACTCAGCAAAAGAAAATTTCCCGAAGAATTAAGTTTGCAAAGAAGGGTGATTTTGAAGGTGTTGAATTGGTAGGGAATGAGTGTGTTGTTTTACGCAGTGATGGTAAGTTGTACTTTGTAGCAGATATCGATAATATGGTCATTGAATCGGATAAAGTGAAAACAGGCTTAGGTCCTAAAAACAATACTGAGGGTTTAGCTTACGATTCATCTACGCATTCTCTTTTGATTGCTTGTAAGGGTATGGCTTATGCAAATTTAGCTAATTCAGATAAAAGAGCAATTTATCGCTATTCAATAACTGATAGCCTATTAAGTAAGGAACCAACTATTCTAATTGACCAAGGAGAACTAGAGACTATTTTAAACTTGGATGCTTATACTAAGTTTTCCAATAGGTTATTAAAGGGGCTAGCTCCTTCAAAAGGGAATTTGATATTTCAGCCATCAGGTCTTGCGATTCACCCAATTAGCAAAAATATTTATGTGATTGGATCGGTAGGTAAACTTCTTTTAGTATTGAGCCCACAAGGTGAATTGTTAGCAGTAAACAGATTGAAACGAAAGATCTTCCCACAGCCCGAAGGTATTTGTTTTGCTCCCGATGGGACACTATTTATTTCAACAGAAGGTAAGGTAAAGCAGGGAAAGATCTACCGTTTTGAGTACAAACCGATCCTTAATGATTAATTGTTAAGCGCACTTTTCTTTGTTTTTTTAATTTGATTATTTTTTAGTTTGATGACCAAATATCTACTATATCTATTACTATCATTGGTTTCCTTAAATCTGTTTGGCAACTCAGGGGCACCTGTGGCTGATAGTACACAGTTAAAACATAGCATCTATTTTGTTGGTGATATGGGTGAGGCTCCCTTGGTTGATGCCAATATGCAAATGCTAAAAAAGCAGTTGACTTATTCTGGTAAAAAGGGAACTCTCGTTGTTTTAGGAAATTCCATTTCTAAAGAAAATTTGAGGAATGATACGGATGAAGAATTTGATGATAAGGATTTGAACAAGTTCCTTGGTTTTGTAAAAGATTTCAAGGGTGAAGTTGTTTTTATGCCAGGTGATCAGGAATGGACTTTGAATCGTAAAAATGGCTGGGAATCTTTGAAGAACTTTGAAAACTACGTAGAAGATTTTCTAGATAGAGGAGATGTGTTTTTACCCTCGGGAGGTTGTCCTGGTCCAATAGAAATTGAACTGAGTGACGACATAGTTCTTTTGATTGTTGACTCGCAATGGTGGCTGCACTTAGGGGAAAAACCAGAGGCAGAATGTGAGTTCGAAAACACGGCTGACTTTTTGATTCAATTAAGCGATGTCTTTAAAAGAAATGAAAATAAAAAGTTGATTTTGGCAAGTCATCATCCTGTTTATAGTGGAGGGAATCACGCAGGTTATTTTCCATTTCCTGGGCCAGTGGAGTTGTATCGAAAATTTATTGGTACACCTCAAGATTTTGCTTCTCCTTATTATAAGCAAATGCGGCATATGGCTAAGAAAATGACAGGTAAATCACCTCATTTAATATCAGTTTCAGCCCATGACAATAGTTTGCAATTTAAACAAGTTGGCGATGTTTTTCAGGTTATTTCAGGATCAGGTAGTCAAGCTGACTACGTGAATGAAAAAAAGATGGATTTTGCCCTGCGCGAGATTGGTTTTTCTAAATTGAATTTCTACGTTGACGGCAGTGTCTTTCTTGAATTCTGGACAGTTGGTAAACAAGGTGATCAAGAACCAAGATTAGCTTTAAAGAAATTCTTATACCAACACCAATCTATTTCGAATGAAGAAATAGATAAGCTTCATGATCAAATCGATTACTCTGATAGTACAATCACTATAGCAGCAAGTCAGGTTTATCATACCGACAGTAAATCAAAATTGAAACTCTTTGGGAATAATTATCGGAAGGAGTGGGAGACACCAATAAATGTGCCTGTATTTGATATCGGTAAGGAAAAAGGCGGCTTGAAGATATTAAAGCGAGGTGGTGGTCAACAAACAAGATCATTGAGATTGGAAGCGAAGGACGGACGTCAGTATGTCTTGCGTTCGGTTGAAAAATATACTGAAAAAGCGATTCCTGAAAGCTTACAAAAAACTTTTGCAGCACAAATAGTGCAGGATGGTATTTCGGAATCTTATCCATATGCTGCACTAGCTGTTCCTAAAATGGCTGAAGCTGCTGGTGTTTATCACACACATCCTAAAATTGTATATGTTCCTGATGATCCACGTCTTGGAATTTATCAGGAAGGTTTTAAGAATGAGCTCTTTTTATTTGAAGAACGACCTTCTGGCGATTGGTCTGATTCTGAGATATTTGGTGGTACAAAGAACATTCTGAGTACGGATAAGCTTTTGAAGAAACGATACAAGAATTCTAAATTGGTGATTGATGAAGAGGCCGTTTTACGAGCTCGAATAGTTGACCTCTTACTGAACGACTGGGATAGACACGACGATCAGTGGCGTTGGGCTAGCTTTGAAAAAGGTGGCAAGACAATCGTCCGACCTATTCCACGTGATAGAGATCAGGTTTTCTTCTATAGTGATGGGAAAATACCTTGGCTAATGCGTCGGAAATGGTTGATGCCAAAATTTCAGGTTTTTGATTCTATTGTTGAAAATGTTTCAGGACTAGGCTTCAATTCTCGATATTTTGATCGGAGCTTTTTATCCTCAAAAACAAAAGAGGATTGGGTGGAGATGGCTAATGATTTGAAAGATAGATTGAATGATCAGGTGATTGAGGCTGCAGTTTCAGATTTGCCTTCAGAAGTATTTTCTATATCTGGAAATAATCTGATTTCACAACTAAAGGCTAGAAGAGACCAATTGCCTGAAATGGCTGAAGCATTTTATACTTTTTTGGCAAAAGAGGTTGATGTTGTAGGTACAAATGAAAACGAACTGTATCAAGCTCAATGGAGTGAGGATGGAAGCTTAAATGTAAAAGTAAATAGTCTTTCTAAAAAAGGAAAAAAGGGACAATTGATCTTTTCAAGAACTTTTCTTCCTGAAGAGACGAAGGAAGTACGTTTGTTTGGGTTAAAAGGTAAAGATCAGTTTGAGATTAAGGGGAATGCTCCTAAGTATGCCGTAAAATTAAACCTTATTGGAGGTAAAGGGAAAGATAGTTTCGCTTTAGAGAATACTCGAAGGAATAAGGTGAGTATATATGACAAAGTCAAAACAGATATTAATGATGCGGCTTTTAGGAATAAAACATCAAATAATTCTGATGCCAATGTTTACAATAGAAAAGCCTTCAAATATGATATTCTTAGCCCTGTAATTAATGCAAATTTTGTAAGTGAAGATGGTTTGATTTTAGGAGCTGGTTTAAGTTATACTTCCCAAGCTTTCAAAAAAGAACCTTTTGCATCTCAACATAAATTTTTAGTTAATTATGCATTTAGGTATCCTTCATTTGAAATAAAATATGAAGGAGAAATAAATTCTATTTTCAGGAATATTGACTTTGTTGGTACTATAGATTATAATTCTCCAAATTTTCAAGGCTATTACTATGGTTTGGGCAATAAGACTAATAATCCTCAATCAGATGATAAAAGATACAACAGTATCCGTTTCGAAAAAATATTAATAAATCCACAGGCTCGATTAAAATTTAATAGCGAACATCAAATAAAAATAGGCTTGTTTTTTGAGCAATCCAGATTGCAAGAGACTGATAATCGGTTTGTGACAGACTTTTCTGATCCGATGAATGATTTAGACCCTGTAGAGGATTTTTCAACAAGGAAATATTTGGGAGTAAATATTAATTATATTTGGGATTCCAGAAACTCAATAGTACTTCCATCGCGTGGTATTTATTGGCAATTGGGTTATCAAGCATTCAAGGGGTTAGAGCGATATGATCGTGATTTTAATCGATATTCTTCAGACTTGAGAATGTTCTTTAGTTTTAGTCCACCTGCCAGAACAGTTTTAGCTGTGCGAGTTGGAGGAGCATATAATTCTGACGGTTATTCGGTATTTCAAGCTAATAAATTAGGTTTGAAATCGAATTTAAGAGGATACCCTTTAGATCGATTTGCAGGAGATGGAATTGTTTATCAAAATACTGATATTAGGTTTCGTTTGTCAAAATTCAGATCGTATTTATTAGCAGGGGAGTTTGGATTGTTGGCTTTTAATGATGTGGGGCGAGTATGGATATCAGGAGAACACTCTGATAGTTTGTATCATGGCTATGGTGGTGGTTTGTGGCTTTCACCTTTTAAATTGATGGTGATTACAGCTAATTACAGTTGTTCCAAGGAGGATAAAATCTTTTCATTGGAATTTAAGTATATGTTTTAGAGATAAAAAGGAAAATAGATTTTGTTGATATTGACGCGTAGTATTTAATATTAAGATGGTAGAGATAGATAAGTCAAACTATAAAATCCTTTTAGTTGAGGATGATTTCATAAACGGAAAGATTGTAAAAACTTTGCTAGAAAAAGCAACTTATTGTGTTGAATGGGTTAAAAATGGGAAAGAAGCTTTAGATGTTTTGATTCCCCATTCAACAGAATATGATTTGATTTTAATGGATATTCAGATGCCAATTATTAACGGGTATGAAGTGAGTATCAACTTGAGAGAGATAGGAATTCAAATCCCTATTATATGCATGACGGCTAATGCCTTTTGTGATGAAAAGATCAAGTCGAAAGAAGCTGGAATGAATGACCATATCTTGAAGCCTGTGACAAAAACGGCACTTTTTGAGATGGTTGAAAAATATTTACAGATCAAGTAGTTGATCTACTTAATTTACGTTTAAGACGTATTTAAAATTTAAATAATTGCGGATGAAAGTTTGTATCGCTGAGAAACCAAGTGTTGCGCGTGAAATTGCAATGATTTTGGGAGCCAAGAGCCAAAAAAATGGATATTATGAAGGAAATGGCTATCAGGTTTCTTGGACTTTTGGGCACCTGTGTACGCTTAAAGAACCAGGAGAATACAATCTAAATTGGAAGTATTGGCATCTTAATGATTTACCAATGATTCCAGGGCGTTTTGCAATTAAGGTTATTGATGATACTGGTGTTCAGAAGCAGTTTGATGTTTTAGCTAAACTTATTGCGGGTGCAGATGAAGTTATAAACTGTGGTGATGCTGGCCAAGAAGGAGAAGTTATTCAGCGATGGGTGCTTCATAAGGCAAAATGTAACGTGCCAATTAAGCGTTTATGGATTTCATCTCTAACAGAGGAAGCTATTCGTGAAGGTTTTGAAAACTTGCGTGAAGGCAAAGAGTTTGATCGATTGTATGCTGCAGGATCATCAAGAGCAATTGGAGATTGGTTGCTAGGAATGAATGCTACCCGTTTATTTACACTTAAATATGGAAGTGGTAAAAATGTACTTTCCATAGGTCGAGTACAAACACCTACATTAGCACTAATTGTTAATCGTCAGAAAGAGATTGATAATTTCGTTTCTCAAACTTATTGGGAATTAAAAACGATTTATCGTGATGTTACTTTTTCAGCAACTCGCGGTCGTTTCGATAAAAAAGAAGAAGGGGTTGAATTCTTAGGCCAGATCAATTCAGAGCCTTTCGAAGTCGTTTCTTTTGAGCGAAAAGCCGGAAAGGAATCGCCTCCTCAGTTGTACGATTTAACTTCTTTGCAGGTTGATTGTAACCGAAAGTTGAATTTGTCTGCAGAAGAGACCTTACGAATTATTCAAAGCTTATACGAGAAGAAATTAACCACATATCCAAGGGTTGATACCACGTATCTAACGGAGGATCTTTATAAGAAAATCCCAGAGATTCTTAAGAAATTAAAACCTTATAAGACGTATACTGAGGTGTTGCTAGGAGAAAAAATACGTAAATCGAAAAAAGTATTTGATAATAAAAAGGTGACTGATCACCATGCAATTATACCAACAGGTGTCCAGCCAGGAAGTCTACGTTACGAAGAAAAACAAGTTTATGATCTAGTTGCTCGACGTTTTATCGCTGTCTTTTACCCTGATTGTAAGGTTAGTAATACAACAGTATTGGGACAGGTTACGAATATTGATTTTAAGGCGACAGGTAAACAGATTATTGAACCGGGTTGGCGTGTGCTTTTCTCAAAGGATAGTAGTGTTGGGGAAGGTGCTATTCTCCCTGTTTTTGAGAAGGGTGAAAGTGGAGAGCATGTTCCCGATTTAGCTGAGAAGCAGACTCAGCCTCCTAAATATTATTCTGAAGCGACTTTGTTGCGTGCGATGGAAACAGCAGGTAAGCAGGTTGATGATGATGAGTTGAGAGAGCTCATGAAAGAAAACGGAATCGGTCGTCCATCAACTCGTGCGAATATTATTGAAACACTTTTTCGTCGTAAATACATCAAAAGAGAGAAGAAACGTCTTGTAGCTACTGTGGCAGGTATTCAATTGATTGATACAATTCAGAATGAACTTCTGAAATCTGCAGAATTGACAGGTATGTGGGAGAAAAAGCTGAGGGATATTGAGCAAGGAAACTACGAGGTTGATCAATTCATGATAGAGCTTAAGCAGATGGTTTTTAATATCGTTAAGGATGTGAAATCCAGAGTTGATGTTAAAAAGATTGCTTCGATTGAGGATGTGAAAGAAAAAGAGAAAACTAAAACAAAGGCCCCGGTAAAAGCAAAAGAACTAGTTTGTCCTAAATGTAAGGAAGGACAAATCCTAAAAGGGAAAACTTCTTGGGGATGTAGCAATTGGAAGAATGGTTGTGATATCAGATTACCCTTTGTATTTCAGAACAAGAAACTGACCGATAAGCAGATTGAAGTTTTAATATTAAAGCAAAAGACCACTAAAATAAACGGTTTTGAGATAGATGGGAAAAAACAGAATGGCGTTGTGACTCTTGATCCATCTTTTGAACTTAGTTTTATTGCAGGGGAAGCTGAGGTTTGGCATTGTCCTTTGTGTAAAGATGGTACCATGATGAAAGGCAATGCAGCTTATGGGTGTTCTAATTACAAACAAGGCTGTCGTTTTATTATTCCTTTCGAGTTTATGGGGAAGAGCCTTACTGAATCTCAGATAAAATCATTGGTGACTGACAGAAAGACAAAGCTAATTAAAGGCTTTGTAAATACCGAAACACAAGAGAAAGTTGATGGTAAATTGATCGTCGATAATATGGGAAAGGTAGTTTTCGGGAAACAATAAAATATCTAAATATAATAATAGGCTCAGTTTAAAACTGAGCCTATTATTTTAGCATTTTAGGCGTTGTGTAATGCACTAATTTTCCCGATCGAGCATCGATATCAGACCAATTATCCACATCGAATTCTATACCAATAGCTGTTCCTGTTGGAACATGAAGATAGCCTTCGTCTAGAAGTTTAGAAGCCCACGATGCGATATCCGGGTTGTGACCAAATACCCATACTCGCTCATGTTGACCTGCCTTTTCTTGTAACATTTCTAAGAATTCTTGGGTACTAAAGCCATCGTAGAGTTGATCAATTTGAATAATTTGATCTGGCTCAATATTGAAACGATGTGCAAAAAGTCTGGCTGTTGCAATGGCTCTATTAGCAGGACTGGATATAATCAGGTCTGTTTGGATTCCTATGTCGAATAGATGGCTCGAAACTAAAGCTGAATCGTTTATACCCCTATTGGTTAAGTTACGTTCGAAATCATTGATGTCGCTACGAATGACTTCTGTTTTGGCATGACGAGATAAAATAAGTTGCTTCATCTTTTGTGGTTTTAAAAGGAACAATGCGTTGTGTTAATTCTTGCTTTTCTTTGAAAGCTCTATTTTTTCAAGATATTTATAAATATCTCTCTGAGCTCTTTTTGCTTCCGCATCAATGCCATTTTGAGGTTTAATATTCTCCAATCGTTCATTGATTATTCGAGCATTTGTATTGTCATTAAGCTGAATGTTTAGAATGTCAATAAGTTCTTGTTTTAATTTAGGTTTTTCAATTGGGAATGCGCATTCTATACGTCGGTGAAGGTTGCGTGACATCCAATCGGCAGATGATAGATAAACATTTTCTGCGCCATTATTGTAAAAATAGAAAACTCGGGCATGTTCAAGGAATTGATCGACAATACGAATGATTTTAATGTTCTTTGAGTAAGATTTATTTGGAATCAGACAACAAATTCCTCTGATGATAAGATCAATCTTAACACCTTTACTGCTTGCTTCGTAAAGTTTGTTTATCATTTGTCGTTCCTGTAAGCCATTCATTTTTAATATGAGATGACCTTTTCTCCCGTTTTCTACATGAGCGATCTCTCTATCAATCATCTTTAAGAACTCATCTCGCATATTGAATTGACCAATGAGTAACTTATTGAAGTTGCATTCTGTTTCCTGATTTTCAAGGTAATTAAATAAGAGTTTCAATTCTGATATAGTTGTTTCATCTGACGTGAAAAAACCATGATCTGCATAAATACGAGCTGTTTTCTCATTAAAGTTACCCGTACTGAGGTAGGCATAATCTTCTTTGTCCGCTTTTCTGATGACAAGTGCGATTTTAGCATGGACTTTTAAACCTGGTAAGCTATAAATGATTTTAACACCCGCTTTTATCATAGCTCTGGCTGAGTTCATATTGGCTTCTTCGTCAAATCTGGCTTTTAGCTCAACAAGAACGGTTACTTTTTTACCATTCAATGCAGCATTAATCAAAGCATTAACAACCGCTGAATTCTCTGCAACACGGTATTGAGTTGCCTTAATTTCTTCGACTTTTGGATCAATTGCAGCTTCATTCAAAAAGCGAATGACATACTCGTAAGATTGATAAGGATAATGAAGAAGGATATCTTTTTTACTAATCTCTTTGAATATCGATTTATTTTGTCCGAGTTCCTTTACCTTAAGGGAATGGAAAGGAGCATCTTCCAATTCTTTTCCTGCAGGATTTGGGAAGTTAAAGAAATCTTGGAAATTGTGATATTTGGCTCCTTGAACCAGCTCATTATTCGTAAGGTTAAAAGCAAGCTTAAGTAAGTTTAAGAAATCGCGCGGGATGTTTTCATCATATAAGAAACGTGATGGTTCACCTGTTTCACGTTTCTTCAAATTTCGCTCGATCATGCTCATAATATTCCCTGAATATTCATCTTCAATCAAGATGTCGGCATCACGACTCATTTTGAAACTATAGGTTGAGTCAATTTTAAAGCCGGGAAAAACCACTTTCATGTGTAGTTTTACAATATCGTCGAGAAATATGATGTGATGTTTATCGTTGATAGATGGTAATTCAATAAACCGGTCGAAGCGATTGTTAGGTATTCTTACAATGGCATATTTGGCCCTCTTAGACTTGTCTGGATTATCTTTCTTACTTCTCTTTTTATAGAGCTTTACAGCCAAATAAATGGCATTATTTTTAAGAAAGGGCTGAATTTGTTTCTTCAAAAGCAGCATAGGCTGCATATGAGGAAGAAGATTGTCAAGGAAGAATTCCTTGGTGAACTCGTAATGTTCTTCGCACAGTTTCTCACCTTGCATTAAAACAATATTATTCTCGAGTAGCTCAGGAACGATTTCTTTTGTGAAAATCTGACCAAATTCAATTTGCTGCTTATTAACTTGCTGCTTAATTTTCTTAAGTGTATGATCAGGATTTTCTCTTAATTGTAGTTTGTCTTCAATAGGTAATTCCGTGAATCTTTGGTACGATGCAACTCTAACACGATAAAATTCATCTAGATTTGAAGAATAAATAGCTAGAAACTTAATTCTTTCGTAAAGAGGTAAATCTGGGTTTCTAGCTTCATCCAAAACTCTATGATTGAATGATAACCAACTTAAATCGCGATTGAAAAACTGATATTTTGACATATAAATGAAAGATTCAAAATGTATTCTAACAAATTTATAAAATTTTAGATAGTCTTTGCTTGCTAGTAGTCTAAATAAGGTCGATTTTGCCAGCGAGTTCAGAATAAATTACGTTTATTCGTTAGCAGCACCAATCTCATGCAATTTCTTGAAACGTGTTACTTTAGACATCGGGGCTAAAAGATAAAGGTAGTTCAGTCTACTCACAGGATCTCTGAATCGTCTTTCATCTTCCTTAACTTCTTCCATGGCTATATTGATTTCATGAATTGAAGATCTCATAAACATGACTTGGTTTTGATATTCGAAGTAGAACCAATTACCATCTTCAAGCTCCATATAAAGATACATTCGGTTACCTCGTCTACTTTTTCGAATCTCAATTTTACCTTTTACAATGCTATTGTGAGTTGTGTTGAAAATACTTCCAAGTTCTAGTTCTCCTAAAGAGTAATAGGCTTTTTTCTTAGCATTCCATTCTAGTTTTACTCGATTAAAGAATAGTGTTTGTTTAATCGTATCGGGTAATGCATCGTATGAACTTTTTTCCTTAATCTCCTTTATTATTTTATCGGCCTCAATTTCAGGTAGTATAAGAGGGAAGGTTTTCAGGAAGTGCTCATTGTTCAAATTACTCGGTCGTTGTACTGAGTTTGAGAAATTCTTATTCATCATCTTCAATAACAGCTCCGAGAAGTAAAAATCGAAGCCTAAACAAGTTATCAAATTTACTTTTTCTTTATCAGAATCGTAATCGACGGTACCAGCAGCCGTGGTTTTTACATGACCTAATTTGACTCCAAGGTTTATTAAGCCTTCACCATTCAAATTACAATTATTCATATTGTAAGATATCATGTTCCCAGACTGTTCTTGATTCTTTAATTTTTGTTCGCTTCCAACTTGATACAGGTTTTTTGTCTTATTATAAGTCAGATATCCATCAACAGTAAGAAGCGGATTGTCGGTATAGAACTTTCTTGTAGATAAGAATGCTGGGTAAATATGAATCGAATCGTTAGTGAGATACAACGAGTTAAATATTTTGATATCTTCCTTATCGCGCCCAATTGTGTCGATGGGTATCATGATGTCTCTGGGATTAATCGGAGCATTAAATGTTAACCATCTATTCTTGATATTATCACATTTGTTATGAATTTGAGTTTCACCATTAAAACGAAGGTGTTCTTCTCTTGCTGAAAGATGAGCTTCTCCTCTGAAATCGAAATCAGGGCTCAAAGTAAACGACATGGCATCAGGTACTGTCCCGGAAGCAATGGTTTGTCCTGTAGAATCAACACTGATTTCTTTGAAATAGATTTCTTGTTCTTCATCAAGTTCATCTTTATAGGTATAGAATCCAGACCCGGTATAATTCCTTCTGCCCTTAACCTCAACCAATGCATCCGTTATTTCATGGAAATGTTCTAGGGTGTCTGCAAGTATCTTACAATTGCTTAGTGGAGCTAAGTAACCATCATTTTCAACTGTGATATTTCCATTCAGAGGTATAATATCTGCATCAGCAATCTTTAGTTTATCTACGAATTTAGCTGCAATGGTGTAATTGGTTGTATCATAAATCGCATAAGGAGTTTCAAAACTTAAAGAATCCTGATCGAAATGAGTTGATATAAAAGTGTTATACGATGTTTTAGAGAGGGATTTAATTTTCCCGGTTTCCCACAATTGATTCAAATTTGCGAGTTCTTCACTTCCAAATTCAATCTGATCATTAGTCATATTCCATTTAAAACTATTGAGTTGGCAGATGTAATTGTTAGATGGGAAGCTACTGTAATTACCTGATATAGTACTTTTGAAGTCTGAGCGTTGAATACTTAAATCGATAATGGCATTACACATTTCGGCTTTAAATAAATAACCAGCCTCATTACCACTGAGTAATTTAAATTGACTTGTGTCAGCAATGATTTTAGAACCATAATAATTGAAATGACTTGAAGTAAAAGAACCATTTGCATAGACCATTTCTCCCGAGCCAGACATTTTAGTATTGGTAATATTCACGATGCCCGAAAGCGAAGCATGACCTTCGTACATATTTAAAGGCGAGTCTTTCCCTTGACTCTGAATCTTAAATTGATCCTTATTGCTTTGCCACTCAACCCAGATATTTTTTCCACTAATATCAGGATGTGAGAAAGGGGTGTTTTGAGCCAAAAGGGTATATGATTCAGCTTGTCCCTTTGCACTTTCAGGCAGGAAAATGAAGTGGTCTGATACAATCTTAGTATTCTTTTCGGTAAAAGTTCCTTTACCCCAGAGTCCATCATTGTTTAAGAATAGAGAATCGGTAAAAGTTGCTTTATTGTAAACTAAAACCCCACTTTCATCAATGGAATGTGCAAATCCAATCGAATTATCATTGTTTACAATTAAAGTCTCGCGAAAGTTAGGAACAATGCCACCAGATTTAAACTCGCCTTGAAACTGTAAATCTTGATCGGATAATTTGTTGATGTTGTCAATTGTAAATGGATCTACCTTGATATAGAAGTTATCTTTTTTGTAGACGCTATTATGAATATATGCCTTCTCATAATAAAGGTAGGATGAGTCATATGAATTGAAGATCGGGTACTGTTCCAGATATTCGTTTCCAGATTTATTTGAAGGATCATCAATCAGAAGGTTGGCTGTGGCATTCTTTACAATATTTTCAAGAAATATGGCATTTCTTCTGGCAAATTGACCTTGGTCATCTGAGGGGATATAAGCTTTTAAAGAATCAATAAGTCCCATGTCAACTTTAAAATCATCATAGGAGAAATTGAAGTTTTTACCATACATATTTAATGGTCCGGCTTTAACTAAACCGCTAAATTCAAAGTCTCGATTTTGTTTTACGAGTAGTTTCCCTCCTCTAGGAATAAAGCTTACATTTTGTGAGTTACTGACCGATACCTGATCAACACCATTGATTTGTAAATTAAAATTTTTCAGATTAAGCGTAGCATCATCTTGAAGTTTCTCAGTATTAGATGAAAAGTGAATGACATCGTAATCTTGTCTTCCCATTGCTGCAGAAATGTAATCACCACTACGTTTTTCAATAGTGATTTCATCTTCAGATGCATCGTAATTTAAAAAGCCTTGAAATGAGAGACCAATCACTTGTTGGCGAGTCTGACTGATTGGTTTTTTGATGTAATTGGCATATTCCTCTGTCGTAAATGTGTTGGAATACGTGTATTTTGCAAATTTGTAGAGTAAAACCAAAGGGTGTTTATCATCCATCCCCTGAAGTCTCATGTAATGATTGTTTGTAAAATAGTTTATTGATTCAAACTTCGCCAGACGATGCGAGGCGCCTTTCATTTTTTTAAAATGGATGATGTTTTCGTCCATTTTCCAATGTAGAATTCCAAAATCCATCAGTAGGTTATGGTAATTGTTGAAATAGGGACTCTGTGACATGCCAGTTCCATCTCTAGTCAGAATAAGGACCTTATCTTCAGTAAGTATTTTTAAATATAGGTTAGGGTGGTAAATCTTGAATGTATCCAGATGCAGAGTGATCTCTGTATCTTTTCCTAGAATTTTGTTGTTTGAAAAACTAAAGTGTTCCGATGAGGCCTCAATAAATAAGGTGTCATTTCTTGTCAATTTTATAGTCGCAGGCTGTTCAGAATTACCTTTCCCTATAAATTTAGCGCCTTGAATGGCTATCCCTCCTTTATAGCTGATGTTCTCGAATAAACTATCTATTGATATGTTTTGTTCAAAGGATTTAAATCTGGGATAAGTTGCAGAAGCTGGGTTTTTAACAATATTGACTTTCTCGATTAAAGAGCCTGATACGAAATCTTTAAATAGAAGTTTGTTTTTGTATTGAACTGTATCAATTTCTATTTTTGGTTTGGTAATATCTAATTTATAGCCTTTAAATTCCGCATATTCGTCGCTGGGAGATTTTCCAGATCTTGTCCATGCAATTTTTCCCTTTTCACCTTTCCATTTTTTTTCGAAAGGGTAGTAGGCTCCACTTGTATTGTATATACTGCAGCTATCTTTTTGTGAATAACAAACTAATTCGGTTGAATTGAATACAATCTTAAGTGTATCATCATAGATATAATGAAAGTCGTTTGATCTTGTTTTCCATTCAGTTGAGAAGGATTTGTAAAGAAGTTGATCTTTGAGAAGATTGTTTGTTTGCTTAAGAAACTCATTTATATTTTTCAGTTTGACTTTTGGTTTACTCAGTTCATTAAGTAACCCTTTTTCCCAATTGGAATAATCTTTACCACTTAAGCCTTTCTCATTAAAGAGTATGAGGCTATTGAAGTAATCGTAGAAATCGGGTACAATACGAGCTCTTTTTTTTCTAAACTTTTTACAAATAGAAAGAATAGAGTCTCTCTTAGCACTAGAGGTTTGAGCTTTATTCCAAAACTGTTGAAATTTTTCTTCAAAGGCTTTCTTTTCCTTATTATTTAGGGATGGGTGATCCATCAACAAGTCTATCTCGCTTATTGAAACTATAGAATCTTGATTGAATGGTTTGGCCTTGGTCGTAAAACTGGCTAATAAAAATCCTAAGAAAATAAGCGAGAATAGTTGTTTTGACATGTTGATTATTTTTGATTCTTGAAATTAGAGATCAGAATACTTATGCTATTTTTTTACGAAACGCACTGCAACCCAATTCAGGTCAACTCTATGGTCGATATAGCTTAGTGAATTCTTTTCAGCTTCTTCTTGAATGTACTTAAGGTCTTCAGTATAAAAACCACTCATGATAAGATGACCATTTTGCGGTAAGCAGGCCACATAAGCCTTCATGTCATTTAAAAGAATGTTTCGGTTGATATTTGCTAAAACAATATCGTACTCTTTACCTTCTAATAGGCGTGCATCTCCTAAGAAAACAGATACATTGTCAGCATGATTATTCTTAATGTTCTCTAGGGAGTTTTTATATGGCCATTCGTCAATGTCGATGGCGTCAACTGTTTTTGCACCACGCATTGATGCTAATATTGCTAGCAAACTCGTTCCACACCCCATATCGAGAACTCTTTTGTCTTTAATGTCACTATCCAAAATGCTTTGAACCATCAATGATGTTGTTGAATGATGCCCCGTTCCAAAAGACATTTTAGGATCTATAACGATATCATAAGGCACTTTTGGCGTGTCGGTATGAAAAGAAGCACGAATAACAACCTGATCAGAGATGATTACAGGTTGGAAGTTTGATTCCCAAAGGGCATTCCAATCCTGAGATACAATTGTTTTAGGTGTGTAATTTAGTGTGAAATTAATTCCTGAGAGATAATCTAAATTAATCTCTTTAACTTTTTCCATATCGAAAAGATCTTCTGTGATATAGGCATCAACTGAATCTTCGTTTTCTGTAAAACTGTCGTAGCCAAGCTCTCCAAGTTCTGCAATTAGAATTTGAGCTACAGCTTCGTTATAAGGGATAATTTCACATTTTAATTCAATGTAATCCATGATTGGTATTATTAATTCTTATTTAGTTGAAAGTAATTCTCAATTATTTTATGTTGTAATTTACAAAAATAATCTTCTTCATTTAAAAGACTTCATTTATTTAAGAATAAAGCAAAAAGTAAATTTTTCGGTGCTTTTTTTCTAGAGTAGAAGCTTTGTTGAGCTGTTTGTAAATTCCTTTGTTTTAATATTTTAATATTTATGCAACCGTTTCCGTTATTTGAAATAGTTCTAAACTTCTTGTTTTTAGTTCTACTTTTATTGATTTTAAATCAAATAGTGGTATTATTGCCATCAATTATTAGGAATAACTCTTGTTTCATTACAATTTATAAGTAAACAAATGGATTTTCTTGCAATTAAATTTTATGTGATGGCTTACCTTGTATGCTATCTTGAAGTCTTCGGAGGACTTTAATCTACTTCCTATTCTCGATCTTCGTGATCTATTCTAGAATTTTCTTTTCTAGACCTATTCTATCTATTTATTGAATAATTGTAATTGATGTATCTGTACATCAATAATTAAATAATAAGGCATTTTATCTTTTTGGTAAACTGTCGTACCTTATAGATTAATCAAAATCGTTAAATAAAATAACATGCAAAAGTCACTATTATTAGGTGTTGAAGCCATTGCTCAAGGGGCAATCGACGCTGGAATGTCAGGTGTTTATGCTTATCCAGGAACGCCTTCTACAGAAATTGCTGAATATATTCAGCATTCTAAGCTAGCTAACGAACGTAAAATTCATAGCGAGTGGTCTGCTAATGAGAAAACAGCTATGGAAACAGCTCTTGGTATGTCATATGCTGGGAAAAGAACCATGGTTTGTATGAAGCACGTTGGTTTGAACGTTGCAGCTGACTGTTTTATGAACGCAGCTATCACAGGATCTAACGGTGGAATGATTGTTACTATTGCTGATGATCCATCTATGCACTCTTCTCAGAATGAGCAGGATTCTCGTGTTTATGCTAAGTTTGCTATGATTCCAATTCTTGAGCCTTCAAATCAGCAAGAGGCTTATGATATGACTCGCTTTGGTTTCGAATTGTCAGAAGCTTTTGGTACACCAGTTATGATGCGTATCACAACTCGTTTGGCTCACTCTCGCGCTGGTGTTACACCAGTTACTGATATTGTTGCTGAAAACGAAATGTCTTTACCTAAGGATAAGCAGCAGTTTATTCTTTTACCAGGTATTGCACGTAAACGTTATAAGTTACTGTTGAGTAACCAAGAGAAATTTGAAGCTGCTTCTGCTGAATCTCCATTCAATCAATATACTGATGGTGCTGATAAATCATTAGGTGTTATTGCTTGTGGATTAGCTTACAATTACTTGATGGAAAATTATCCTAATGGTGATTGTCCATTCCCAGTATTGAAAGTAAGCCAATACCCACTTCCTCGTAAGATGATTCAAAAAATCACTAGCGAATGTGATAAAGTTTTGGTTCTTGAGGAAGGTTACCCTGTTGTTGAAGAGATGTTGAAAGGTTACCTTGAAAAGGAAGCTGTTATCGGTCGTTTGGATGGTACTTTATCTCGCGATGGTGAGTTAACTCCTGATATGGTTGCTGTGGCTCTTGGATTTGAGGTTGAAGAAGGAATGGCTATTCCTGATCTGGTTTCAGCTCGTCCTCCAGCATTGTGTGTCGGATGTAGTCATCACGATGTTTATAAAGCATTGAATGAAGTCATTGCTGAGTATGGCGAAGGTCGTGTGTTTTCTGATATTGGATGTTATACATTAGGCGCTTTACCTCCTTACCGTGCTATTAATGCATGTGTTGATATGGGTGCTTCTATTACAATGGCTAAAGGTGCCGCTGATGCAGGTCTTATTCCTTCTGTTGCAATGATTGGTGATTCTACTTTCACTCACTCTGGAATGACAGGTTTATTGGATGCAATCAACGAAAATTCTCCAATTACGGTTATTATTTCTGATAATGAATCTATCTCAATGACTGGAGGTCAGAAGTCTTCAGCCAAAGGGAAATTAGAAGATATCTGTGCTGGTTTAGGTGTTCATCCTGATCATATTCATGTCTTTACTTCTTTACCTAAGAAGCACGAGCAAGTGAAGGATATTATTCGTAAAGAATGTGACTACCAGGGTGTATCAGTAATTATTCCTCGTCGTATTTGCGTTCAGAAGAATGTTCGTGATCAGAAGATTAAAAAAGCATTGAAGGCTAAAGCAGCTGCAAAAGCTTAATTTAATTTTGCCCAAATAAATCAATAATTCAATATGTCGGAAAGTGATTCATTCGCTTTCTGAGAATAAAATAGCATACATATGAAACGAGCCAAAGAAGAACTTTTAAAGCGTAGAAAAGTATTCATATTGGCGACTTCCATCTGACCGAAATTTAAAATTATAAACAGATGAAAACAGATATGGTTATTGCAGGTGTAGGCGGTCAAGGAATTCTTTCCATTGCTGCTGCATTAGGATCTGCTGCTTTAGATAATAATTTATACATGAAACAAGCTGAAACTCATGGTATGAGTCAGCGTGGTGGTGATGTTCAGTCGTTCATGAGAATTTCTGATAAACCTATTTATTCAGATTTGATTCCTAAAGGTGGTGCCGATATTATTTTATCAGTAGAGCCAATGGAAGCTTTACGTTACCTACCTTACCTTAAAAAAGGGGGTTATGTTGTGGCGAATTCTTCTCCATTCATCAACATTACTGATTATCCAGATGAGGCTGAATTGATGAAAACGATTAAGGCTTTGCCTAATTATGTGTTGATTGATGCTGATGAGATTGCAAAAGAAGTGACGGGTTCTACCAGAGCTTTCAACTTCGTCATGTTAGGGGCTGCTTCTCCATTTATCGATGTTCCTTTTGAATATTTAGAAGAAGGTATTCGTATGATTTTTGGTAGAAAAGGTGAAGATGTTGTCAAAATGAACATCGACGCATTGCACGCAGGTCGTAAGTTCTCTCAAGACAATAAATAAGAACTTCATGATAATCTGGCAACAGGTTATCGGATAACTTTAAGAAAGCCTCAGTATTCATTTACTGAGGCTTTTTTTGAGCATATCCCATATTAAAATAGTTATCTCAAGCTTAAGTGTTTTGATTGCCTGAAAGCTATCAAAACA
>NZ_JBFFKR010000009.1:0-38706 GCF_041555295.1 Ancylomarina sp.
AAACAATGCGAAATTAAAGCAAATTTATTATTAGAATTTCACAAAACTTTGCCGAACGAGTAGGCAAAATCAGCGGAACACAGTTTAAACAATCTCAAGTACACTCCCATTTGTGGGAACGTGCTTCAAATCATTATGTATGAATTCCCACATACTGCAATGCATTTAAATCTCTCCAAACTGTGTTCCCATATTCGGGAACACAGTTCAAATACTCCAGGCACAATTCCCAAATGTAGGAATGCACTTCATCCCCTTCTGTAGCATGTCCAAAAAAAAGGAGCGTACTTCGAACAATGCAAAGTACGCTCCCTTATAAAACAATGTAATTATGCTCGTGAAAGCTAAAAGTTAACATTAAAGCAGATTGATTTTAATGTTAACTTGGTACAGACCTAATCGTATGCAAAGTTACTACTTCACATCCTCTTCAATCCATTTAGAACGATTCGGATCTTTAGGCGCACTTACTTTATTACTTGGCTTCTCTTTCAACTCCTTCAAAAGCATTTCCACTGCTTTCTCAATCGAAGGATCGATACCTTTAGCCACCTTATGCGGCTCGTCATAAACTTCTACATCAGGATAAACACCAATACCTTCGATAATCCACTTCTGGTTTTCATCGAAAATACCAAAACGAGGTACGGCAATATAACCACCATCTACCAAGCCTGCATTACCCGACATACCAACCAGTCCACCCCAGGTACGCGTACCAATAAGTTTACCTAGTCCTTTCTTTCTGAAATAGTATGGGAATGCATCTCCTCCTGAAGACGAGTAATGATTAATCAGCATAGCTTTTGGTCCATCATGAGCAATATCTGGTGTTTGTTGTGGCTCTAAACCTCTACGATGCCAGTACGAAAGCACATTACGATCCAGCAAATCTGCCATATGATCAGGAATGAATCCACCACCATTATAGCGGTCATCAATAATCAAAGCCTGCTTTTCATGATAAGCATACATACCTCTGTGTAACTCACGATTTCCTTCTACAGCCGTGTTTGGCACGTGAATGTAACCAATCTTGCCATCAGATAATTTATTCACCATCTCACGACGCTCATTCACCCAGTTCAAATACATCAACTCCAATTCAGAAGCAATCGGCTTAATGGTGTAAGTTTTTGCACCTTCAAGACTTGGCTTAGAGTTCACTGTAAGTTCAATCATTTTACCCACTGTATTCTCTAAATACAAGTATGGATTAACGTCCAGACTCAAGTCATGCCCATTGATACTCAAAAGGTAATCCCCTTCTTTCACATTCACCCCTTGTTCTGTTAAAGGAGATCTGCGATTAGGTGTCCAGTTTTCACCCTGATAAATTTTAGAGATAATATATTTACCCGCCTTAATATCTACTTTAAGCTTGGCTCCCAGCAATCCTGTTTCCAATGGCTTCACCTTTTCGAAGTCACCATAATTCACATAGGCGTGACCTGTATTGGTTTCCGAAATAATCTCACCAATAATATAATCCAGGTCTGCACGATGACTTACGTAAGGCATCAACTGATTGTAATTGGCTTTAATTTGAGCCCAATCAATTCCTTGCATATTAGCAACATAGTAATAATCACGGAAGATTCTCCAACCATCGGTATAGATTTGTTTCCATTCTTTCTTAGGATCAATCTTCATTACTAGATCATCCAGGTTCAATTTGCCAGCGCCTATTTTCTGCCCTGCATTGATATCAATAATACCATAAGTAGAACCAGAACGGTACATGATTTTCTTACCATTACCCGAAAGCATATAATCCGAAACGCGATCTAAAATGACCTCGTCTTTTTCTTCTGCAATATTATAAGAGTGCAATTCTCTTTTAGTAGAATAAAGAATACCACCATCAATAGCAGTTAAACCACCGTAGTTTCCCGATGACATTGGAAAAACTGAAATACGATCTGAAATACCATCCAAATCAATCTCAATCTTCAAGTCTGCTTTTGATTCCTCTTTCTTATCTTTCTTTTTATCTTCAACTTTCACCTCTTCAACATCGTTTTTCAAAGCAAATAATTTCGGACCATTATCCTTTAAAGATATCGCATATATACGCGTTGCTTTATTGTATAAATAGTTGAATTCGAAGCTTGAGAAATCCAAATTAAAGTTACGATTGGATAAGAAGAAGATGAAATTACCATCTTTAGAGAAAACAGGTTCAGAATCGCTAAAGGTATCATTTGTCAACTGGGATTGCTTACCCGTTTTCAAATTATAAACCCAAATAGCAGATTGGCTATTTCGACTTTCTTTTGAATAGGTAATCCATTCCGAATCTGGCGAAAAGTTATACTCCTTAATTTCGTTACGACTAGCTGTATCCACGACCGTCACTTTTCCACTTTCAATATCAAGATACTTCAGTTTCAAGCTGCGATCAAAAAAGAGTAAATATTTACTGTTATCAGACCATTTCGCATCGTACATCCAAGCTGATGAGCCAGAAGTGATTTGCTTCGCTTTAGCTCCTTTTTTATTTTCAAGTAAATAGATCTCGTACTCACCTGTTGCATCAGAATAATAAGAAATATATTTGCCATCAGGCGACCAAGTTGGTGCCGTTTCGCGTACACCCTGAGTTTGAGTTAAGTTGATACTAGGACCATTCTTAGCAGGAACTGAGAAAATATCACCTCTGGCATCGAATAAAGCACGCTTCCCCGAAGGAGAAACAGCAACGCCTTGAACAAAGTCTTTAACATTCTTATAATAAGGTAATATATTCGGATTATCGAAGTGAATATTAACGATAACACGTTCTTCCTTACCTGTTTCAAGATTCAATTTAAACAACTGTCCACCATTCTCATATACAATTTGTCCATTCTCACCTGAAGGCCACATCACATCAAAAGTCTTGTGATGGGTCATCTGAGTTAGCTTTTTAGTAGGGATATCATACTTATAGATATTCAACTTTAAATCACGATCGGAAGCAAAATAAATTGCATCCTTATACCAGGAAGGAATCTGATCTGATCCCACAAATTTGGTGATACGTTCCGATTGATCTTTCTCCAGATCGTAAATCCAAAGGTCAGCTGCGCGTCCACCTTTGTAGCGTTTCCAGGTACGGAATTCACGACTGATTGGAGCATAACATATTTTTTTAGCATCAGGAGAGAAAACGCCCATTCCACCTTCTGTAATCTGCAAGGGCTGTTCTAAACCACCTTTTAAACTCACCTTATAATAGGTTCCATTTCTTTCACCAAAAGGCGTACGGTTCATACGAACTAAAATAGATTGACTATCAGGCGTCCAGTCCAGTACGACATTATCAAAACCGCCACGTGGAGGCATTAAACCTACCGAATTGTAATAGGTCAACTGACGAGGTGTACCTCCAGCGGCAGGCATCACATAAACCTGACGACTACCTGAATATTCAGCTGAGAAAGCAATCCATTGCCCATCCGGAGAAATTTTTGGAAACAACTCCATGCCCTTATGAGACGTTAATCGAGTTGCATCACCCCCTTTTGTATCTACCGACCAAATATCGCCAGCATATACAAAAGCAATTAAATTTTTGTTCACATCGGGATATCGCATCAGGCGAGCGTCTTTTTGTGCACTCACACTACCAACCATTCCCATTATAATGAGAAATAAGGCAGCAATTTTCATATTCTTTTTTTGCATTGTCTTCTATGTGTTTGTGTTAGGATATAATCAGATTATATGTTTACAGTATAAAGTTCAAAGCTACTAAATCTTTTTTTTTACAATGGGAGAACTTTATTAAATTTAGATAAACCAGAGCGACATTATTTAATAGATGTGAAACATACATTTATGTCAATCCTTAACAACAGAAATATAATGCTACTTAAATATTGGTTTAGTAAGTTTAATTATAGTAACCTAAGTTTATTTTTTGTATTTAAAAAGAACTTTTACGCTCAATAGGTACAACAATCAGTTCAGAAAATCCCTTATCCAGTAGTTGCAATATAAAATCTCTAGCTGCCTTACGCCCATAAAAATAATTAAATCGAACTTTATACAGTCCATCTTCATGCTCTATCACTACTTTTTTATCTGAAATCCAAGATAAGCTAGATCGTAAAACCAAAGCATTAGATTTCCTTGCAAAAGCCCCAAGTTGAACAGTAAACACACCCCTATTCATCAATTCATATTTGTTTATTTCACCATACGCATCAACAAGAACAATAATCGCATCAGAATAGCCCATAGCAACCAATTGGGGAGCCAATAAGCTGGCTTCCTTACTGCTTTCAAATCTACCGATTAGAACCTTAAAAATATCACCTTCAAAAACGATCACGCCTGAATAACCTAAAACTTCTTTAAGTTGCTTTTGAGCCACGATAGCATCAGCCTTATGCTCAAACTCACTCACCTGTATCAAACAAGCTGCTGCTTCTTTGACATCTGTGTTTTTGGAAGCAAGCACATTTTCTTCCTCAACGATTACAATACTTGTAGATGTATCACGTGCAGGTCTTTGTAGCACCAACTCAAGCCCATCGACGTAATCGCCATCTACTGTACGTTTAATCGTAAATGGCAAAAGATCAGGCGTCACAATCATGTCTAATTTTCGCAATTGAGCCGTATCAATCCGTACAGTATACTCACCGGCAGGTAAGCCCAGATAGCTGAAATAACCATCAAGCTCGGTAAGAGTGCGAGCAATGCGTGTGGAGTCGCTATTGTAAAAGCCCACAATAATACGTCCAATCCCTTTTTGTTTATCACCTTCGCGATGATAAACTGTTCCTGCCACTTCCCCTACAACTGAAACAGGAATTTCAACCCGTTTAAAATGATTAGGTGTCACTTCAATGCTAAGAATTTTCTTTTCAATTTTCCAGCCAATATTGTCGAAACTATTGGGGTCAACCTGAACCGTGTAATTTTTATAAGGCTCCATATTAACGACACGAATGATCGTATCGCGATCCATATTCACCTTGGAGCAGCCCTTAACCCGGAGTTTCAATCCCCAGGCCTTTGGCTCCCCCTTATCGTGATAACCATTACAATTATAATCAAGAAAAGGTAGGAAGATGATGCCTCCCTTACCAACTGTACTGCGCTTACTTGTACCTAAAAAGTTTGTAGAACGATCATACATCAGGCTTCCCCGAGCCGTCTGTGTAAATTTCGTTTTATTATTACTACGGCTGGCTGAAACAGAGGTACTCCCAAAAGAAAAATCATAACGCAAGCCAATTTGTGCTGTACTCGTCTGACTTGTAAAGCTATAATTACATGAAATATCCAAATAAGCTTTTTTAAACACCTTTTTCTGAAGGGCAGCGCTCACGGACACTAACTCATTCTGAGAATAATTGTATTGCAGACGGGGTGAAAAAGTATAAGCAGATGGCAACCTGAAAGCCATTGAAAGATTACTGGAAACATTAACTTGAGCCCCCTCTGTAAACATCGCATTGGTTTTCAAATTCGTATGGATCCCAAAAACAGAACCTGATAACATCATATCAGCCACGGTTCGTTTACCCGAGGGGTAAATCACCTGATTTAATGTGAATCGTGAGTAAGCTGAGAAGTTCTGATTTCGGATAGGGAAAGACAGACTTAGTTTTCGTTCTTCAATCGTATTCGTATTTATCGCAATCTGATCTTTGACATAGCGCGTATAATCCAAAACCAAATTCAAGTTAGAGGCCCCCTGGTAACTCAGTCTGCCAACAGAACTCACCCCATGGTAATAGTCACCCGAAAACAATAAGCCCGAGCCAAGCCTAAGCGACATATTCGCAAAAGGGATACTTCCTCCTGAAGCTTGATAGGATAGGTATTCCACCCCACCACCAAATGTAAAAGACCGACTTACACCATAATTGAATTTGGCTCTTGTAAACTGGCTCTGTTCACCATCCTCAAGCACGCCTGCCTGTATGCTATATTGAAATTCATTTTTGGGAAGAAAATTTAAAGGAATACTAATCGTCTCCTCTTTGGTACGCTCTTCTCCCCAGGGGCCATAAAAACGGAGATTTAATTCAGTATTCCCATACATTAGTGGCACTTCGAAAGAATAGAAACCAGAAGCATCGGCTTTCATATAATCAACCATTCTATTATTCACATAGAGTTCAACTAGCCAATTGGGCTCTGTGAAATCACTCAAGGTGTAAGAACCAAAAGATCGACGTTGGCTTGTGGGGGTATTGGTTAATTGTACGCCCACAACAGGGGCGGTTATTGATGAAATTGATTGACGAGATATTTTTCCCGCTCTAATCTGTCTTATAGCCTTAAAATCATTATTTACAAAGTGCCATTGATAATATTGTTTCTTCAGAGAGAAATTTGAATTTGGGGTATAATTGAGACGTAAGTTTGCTTCTCCTCCCGCAATCATAGAGCCAATAGCCAAATTTAAACGTTTACTACTCACTCCCTGTAGTTCTTGATTGGCAACAATAGACCAATCGGCCATTCCCAATTTAAATAAGGGATAGTCTCGCTTAATGATTGTATCCGGGCTGATCTCGCCTTTCAGGCTAGCTCTATTTTTACGCATGGCCTCCATACGGAGTAGACGAATGATAGGCAGATCAAGTTCGGTTTTCATTTTTACCGAGAGGCTACGGAAACTAAATTTGCAGTCTAAAGCAAATACCTTTCCGAAATAATCGAGTTTCAGATACAAGTTACTTGCGGTCCGAATCAAATCTGTGGGGTTCAGATCAAAGCGTTTATCCTGATATTGAATTTGGTAATTTTTGGCATCCACAAGATAAGTCGCCTCTTCCTTAATGATAAAGCCTTCTAACGAATCAAATCGAGATGTGGGAATATTTTTAATCTTAAGAAAATCGAAAACATCAGTGAGTGACAGATAGGCTTGTTGCCCGTAAATAGCAGCAGGAATCTCAGCTCCACCTATACCTTTCACATTAAAATAAACCGAAATCTCGTCGTAATCGCTTACTTCCTGCCCCAAAGTACACTGAGGCAATAGGATAAACAAACAGCATATAAGAGCCCATAAAGCAAAAGCTAGTCTACCTCTTTTGAGAGAAGTGACATATAGATTTTTAGCTGTCATTTAAACTTTATCTGCTTTAAGCCTGTTTATTCCTGTATAAAAGTGACATTGAGTGAACCATTATAGTTTCCCGAAGGTTTGTCTTGTGAATTTTCCACAGTGAGAATGCCTCCCATGCTAACTTGTATATGACCTGAAGGGGGGACGATAATCGGGAAACTGGTATCAGAGTCACCTACCTGAAGACTTATGGAACCACCATTACTGCCAGCCATGCTGGTATCAGAACCTTTTATGATAGATATTAGCGTTCCGGGATCAGCCTCCACCTCGTAAATAGCAGGGTAATAAGAAAATCCTGAGATATTGGCCTTTATAATGTCACCGTTAACCAATCGTGTACCATCAGGTGAAACTGTGACAGTTCCTCCTGAAATCCCCTGAAAAAAGGCTCCAAAACTGATATCCTGAAGGGTTACAACAGATAGTGGGACAGAAGGCTCCTGAGCAACTAAGACCCAGTGACTTAATAAGATAAATAGGCCAGTACAAATACACTTAAGTAAACAATTTCGTTTGAAGGCAACAGTCATGATCAATAGTCCATTAGTCCCGAAAGCTTTCGAGATTAGTATTAGGAAAAAGTACTTATGGATGCCTTAAGTCCTTTAAGGGCTAAAGTTGTTCTATGCTAAGTACTTTCAACTTATAACTCTAAGTACTCCAAATTCTAATTAGTGCAAATTCAGTTCTGCTTCGCAAAGCATCTCCCCTTTATCAGCTTTCTGCTTGCTGTACACGACATGTAATTTCCCCATTTTATAATCTACTCCAGCCGGATTTTCCAGTTTGATACTAAAAGTTCGGGAGGCAGTCGGCATATAGACAGCAAGACCTTTTACAAGCCCAACCTGACTGCGCTTTCCCTCTGGTGAGACATGATTAACTCGAATATCCCCATAAACAGACATATTCCCTGTACGATTTAATCTTAGTTTGAGGCTAGTAATTAAAGTCTCATCTCTTTCAAGTTTTAAATCTGAAACACTCACTTGAGCGGTAGATTCACCCCTGCGGATAATCACTGGAATGGTAATCCCAAAAACAGGTGTCAAACTCACTGATAGTCCTGTAGCATCGCTTCGATCTTCTTTCTCGCCAAGTGGTTTTTCTTGAGGCAGCCCTCTGAAATAGATATGAGAACGGTATTCCCCTGTTTGCAAAAGGTTGGATTTGACGACTTGCATTTTTACAAGCTGAGCTTCATTAGGAGCAAGAGTCACACGACGTGGAAAAAAACGAAGGTAATCACTGGCAAAATTCTGACCCGGATCTGGTTGAGTGATCTCCACAAACTGCCCATCTTCGGTCATCCTAATTTGCTTAAATGAAATATTGTAAGTTGCCGTATCCTTTCCTGTATTGGCCAGATTCAACTCCTGCATTCTTTTCTTCCCCTCAAAAACGACTCTTCGTGGGGTAATGAGCAAGTTACCTTGCGCCATAACTTTTCCTGAAGAAAAGAGAGATAATGCGATGCAGCCAAAAAGAAAAAAAGAAAAAAGCATAGCCTTTTTTATGGTTATTGGTGTCTGTAAGTATCCTACTGCTCTCATAATTGATTTGTTGAAGGAACAAGCCAAATTTTATGGCT
The DNA here is from genome assembly GCF_041555295.1 of Ancylomarina sp. Lineage (NCBI taxonomy): Bacteria > Pseudomonadati > Bacteroidota > Bacteroidia > Marinilabiliales > Marinifilaceae > Ancylomarina > Ancylomarina sp. The sequence goes on from NZ_JBFFKR010000009.1 coordinate 8,673, forward strand.
AAAAAAGAATCTGGTTTAAAGAAGAAATACACCTTAAATAGTCATCAGAAAAAAAACGCTGCACTTGGCTGCGCTTTTCTCTGATGACTGGTTTATTAGTTGTAATTTACTGTTACAGTAAAAACATCACTTGTATAAACATCCTCAGCTTGTCCTGCTCCAACTGTCAAAGTACCCCCAACATAGAGAGTCGTTCCTACCAATCCGTTTCCAACTTCATTGCTGCTTTTGAAATCACCAAGAGTCATAGTATTAGTAGGAGTGACACCTGTAAGTGTAATATCCCCTGGCAACGTAACAACATAAGAGTAATCAGCCTGTCCACCTATAGTAAAAGAAGCTGCTGTAACAGTTCCTGTTGTTGCAGGTAGCGTAACACCAGCACCACCCCCAGTAACGTCGCGCACAGGTGTACCAGTAATAGCTGGCAACACAACAGTTCCACCTGTAGCTGAAACAGCAAGGTTACCAAAACTCATATCATTAACTTTAACAATGGAAATTGGTGTTACGATAGTCGCAGAAGCTACAGCTGTTGCATCAGCTTGTGCAAAAGAACTGGTTGCAAATCCGAACATCGCGATTGCAATAGCGAAAACTTTAGTATAATTTTTCATTTTGTTTTTTTGAATAATTGTTTTTCTGAGAATTTCCATTTCGTTCCGGACTGAAAAGAAATTTCATTTTTTTACTAATTACCTTTTTTCATACATGAAGAGCACGAAAGTAGGATTAAAAATGAGTAATCAGATAATTGCAATCTAGAGATAGCAACACAAAAACAGTTAATAATCGAAAAGCAAGGTATTTAGTCACCAATTAAAAAGTTTGTTTATAATTAATCTGCATAATGCAGATCGTCAAAAACGTAGGTTTTATGGTTAAAATCCATGTTTATATCGAAAAATGACAAACACATTTGCTATTTCAACGATAAAGTTTTCAGAATAGTTTCCCTCAGTAATAAATCACAGCATTTCAGACATAAAGACAAGTCGTTAATGAAATATTTGAGGGGCATAGGAGTAAAATAGATATACTCTAAATTTGAAAAAAAGAGAATATTATGGCATTCGCTTATTTGGATAGGCTCTAATAAGCCCGTAAAAGGAGAACATTCATTTCATTAAGCATGTCAGACCTGTAGCGAAATTAATGTCTAGCGCCCGACTGCAGTCTCAAAACGAAAAACCTCAAATCCCAGAGATGAGATTGAATTTTCACATCCTTCTGTGAATCTAACGAGGCAATAACTTCATAATAATTGCGATAATTTGCCAACGCTTTGTGACATATCCAATATCTTTCTTTTTTTTTATTAAGTCGAACATTTGTTTTGCAGCCTTCTTTTTGGTTGTGACCCAAAATTGTTTTTTTCCTACTGACATATCTGTTTTTACAAATCCAGGTCTAATATCAGTTATGTAAATTGGCTTACCAGTCCTATAAGCTTTCTGTCTTAATGCTTACAAATAGCTTATTTGGTACGATTTTGCAGCATGATAGGCCGGTGCAACTCTATACCCACGTAAGCCTGCTATTGAACTGATGCTTACAAAATGGCCCTTACCTTGTTTTTCGAAAAAACGATAAGACCAATCTGCTATCTCGGTAAAAGCCAATACATTTAATTTATTCGCTTGGTTTTCTATCTCGAAACCCGGATTGCCATTTAAATGACCTATGCCTGCACTAAAGATTAATAAATCCAACCCACCCAGTGAAGTGACTAATTCTGTTATCATTTCAGAGCTACTCTCTTTAGTACAGTCAAAATATCTGATTTCTAGATGCGCAGGATTATTCAGTCGTAATTTCTCAATACCATTTGTATGTAAACCAGTTAAACCAACTTTATAATTGTTGCTAATCAATAATTTGACAAGTTCCTTGCCTATCCCTGAAGTTGCACCAATTATAATCGCTTTTTTCATCTAAATTTCAATTAAAACAAGTTGACTTATTAAAAACCCTTATCTCTTATAAAGTTAAAGATTTATATGGGTTCAATATTATTTTTTTAGAACACTAATGGATTTGATCTTATAAAATGAGCAAGCAAAACTATAGGCCTCACTTGCTCAATATACTATTCCATATTCATGTCAAAAACAATATATCAGGCGGTTGATACCCCTACTGTTTGTAACCCTTTAGTTAAAAACAATCGTTCTCTTGCCATCAACAATAATACGATGCTCTGCTTTATAAAGAAGCGCACGAGCAAGGACTGTTCTTTCTAAATCACGTCCTTTTCGAATCAGGTCTTTTATGGTATCCTTATGCGTAATTCTCATAATATCTTGCTCTATAATAGGCCCCTCATCAAGTTCCTCAGTCACATAATGGCTGGTAGCACCAATTATTTTAACACCTCGTTCATAAGCCTGTTTGTAAGGATTTCCGCCAACAAAGCCAGGTAAAAAAGAATGATGAATATTAATAATATTATTCCGATATTCCTGAATAAACTCAGGTGTTAGCACTTGCATGTATCTTGCCAGTACAATCAAATCAATATTGTTCTCTTTCATTAGAGCAATCTCTCTGGCTTCTTGATCCGGCTTATTTTCTTTTGATATTGGAAATAAATGAAAGGGTATCCCATTAGCTTCAGCAAGTTTTTGTAAATCGGGATGATTCGAAATGATAAGTGGAATTTCAATATGATACTCATCCATCTTATAACGCCAGAGAATCTCTTGAAGACAATGGTCATATTTAGAAACAAATATGGCTAATCGCATTTTTCTTTCTGAAAATTCAATTCGCCAATGGGCATTGAATTCTTTTCCTATAACGTCGAAAGCATCACGCAGTTGTGATGAAGGGATGGAAAAGTTTTTCATACTCCATACGACTCTAATGGAAAAGAATTTCTGATTTTGATTTACATGTTCATCTAAATCGATGATATTCCCCCCGCCATTGTAAATAAACTGAGATATTTTAGCAACAATACCATCTTGGTCTGCACAGGTAAAAAGTAATATGGCATTCAGATTATTTTCAGACATAATTCAAGTTCGTAATAGGGTTAATAGTTGATGATTAGACTATAAACTTAAAGAATTGACTTTTAAAACAAGAATATGTCAATCAAATTCTAAATTAGGCGTGATCAAATGAGTACTCTACAAACAAAAGCTTAAAGCCACCCTTGCTTAGAAATAAACTCATCTTTGGTGTGCTTATTATTGGAGTTTCTGTCGCACTTTTCTTTATGAATAACATAGAAGGAGGACAAACTTGGTTTCTTCTCATTAGCCTTATAGGATTAGCCTTTGCTGTGACTTTAGGTTTAATCGGCAAACGACTGCTAACCGTTATATTGCCAGGGAAATATTTATTCAGAAAAGCAAAACCCAAAACAAAGCAAACTATTGACGCATAAATAAAAAGAGGTCTTACATAACTGTGAGGCCTCCCTGATTTAAACTGTACATTACTTTCCGAAATCATCGGGAACTTGTATGGCTATTACCTCACCAGTAACACAAACTTCTCCTTTTGAAAGTAAACGAATATCCACAGTTACTTTCTTACCCTTTACTTCCTTAATCACACCTCTAATTTCCAGATCACTATCGATAGGTGTCGGCTTTTTGTATGAAACTTGAAGTGATCCTGTCACACAGCGAGGTGCATTATATCCTTTCAGCACAATCCCCTTTTCCCTAGCCAAGGCCAAAGCTGCTGATCCTGTTCCATGGCAGTCGATTAAAGACGCAAGTAGACCACCATAGACTGAACCTGGAATTGCCGTATGAAATTCAGCAGGTGTAAATCGACTAAGAGTTTCATTTCCATCCCAAACAGTTTTCAACTGATAGCCATGTTCATTCAATCGGCCACAACCATAGCACTGTCCAAAATGATCGGGGTAATAATCTTGTATGCCTTTCATAGTTTTAATTTTATCTATATATCCTATAAGTTCTGAAAATCAAAATGATGCTTTAAAATAGACAAATCATTTTAATTATTGATATGATTATTAAACTACTCTTAGAAAGACTTATTCATTCAAAAAAAATCTTCCCAGAATCTGAAAAGCTTATATCAGTAAAAAAACGCCCAAACTATCATATAGCTTGAGCGTTTAGCATCTCGTAAAGAGATTTTGGAATAATAAGGCGTCTTGTAAAAAACAATAGTCTGCTCACTGTTTGTTACTGCATTGTTATTCTCTGGTGTACTCATTTCGGAAACAGTCTAAGCATTCATCATGCAATATCAGTTTCGAATCGCAACGTTCTATAGATTGTTTCCATCCATTTTGGTAGATAATCATGACTGCCATTTTACCAAATATCATCGATTCACCTTCTTCTAGTTTATAGGTCATTTCTTCCTCTAGTTCGCCATTTACATATTTTTTATAGCTACCAGCACGAAATTCAATAACAATCTGATTTCCTGTTGAGGCAGGTGTGTCGGTCCGACCATCAATGCCTCCAGTTGATTCCACCCAATCCCAACGTCCTATTATTTCAGCATCGAACAGCTGTCCATCGTCATCATCGGAGCAAGAAAAAAAGAGACCAAAAAAAAGCAATATTAAGATTACTCGTTTCATTTCAAACACATTTTCAGGTTAATACTGTTTGTATTAGACGTAGGAATTTAAAATTGGTTGCGTTTTTCACTCTATATGTTATGTTGAGAGATCAAACATCTTGGGATATAAAGACTATTTATTGATTTATTTCCATAATCAAATTAAGACTAAACTCAATTTCATGAAACGTATGGAAAGTCATATCGTACAAGTTATTAGGGAATTTTACATTCTAAAGATTTGGGACTAGAAGCATAACAACTCCAAAGCATTTAAAGTAAAACAAGGATCAATCTCAGATTTTAAGTAAATTGCAGACTGCGTTTGTGATTTTATTAGCCTTAATGGCTTAACAAACACGCCTTAAACTGACAATGATGACACAATATAACAACTTAACATTTCCTGCAATTTTTTCGGAAACTGTAGCGAAATTTGGATCTTCAAATGCGATGGCTCTTGTTGGTCAAGAACCACTTACATACAATGAACTTGATACCAACATAAAAGCGTTAATAGCATTCTACGAAAAACTAGGCATTCAAGCTGGTGATAAAGTTGCAATTTTAAGTACCAATATGCCCAACTGGGGAATCGCTTATTACGCGACTACTTTTATGGGAGCAGTTGTTGTTCCTATTCTACCTGATTTTACCGTTTTTGAGATTGAAAACATTTTACAGCATTCAGATGCTAAAGCGATTTTTGTTTCGAAAGGCTTAGCATCTAAATTAAATACGATCAATATTGACACCTTACAATTCACGATTGGAATTGAAAATTTCGAAATAATTAGTCAATCAGAAACCTCTGCACAATTCGATATATCTGTTCAAGCAGTGAAATCTTATGATGTACATGAGGATGATATGGCTGCCATTATTTACACTTCGGGAACAACAGGTAGCTCGAAAGGTGTGATGCTTTCTCATAAGAACATTTGCTCCAATGCAACTAGTGCCAGAAAGCTTCATCCTATTGATGAAAGGGATCGTTTCCTTTCAATCTTACCGCTTTCGCATACCTACGAGAACACGCTGGGTTTTGTGATTCCGATGCTTGCTGGTTCCTGTATCTATTATCTAGGCAAAACGCCAGTTCCTTCTCTATTAATTTCGGCCTTAAAAGAAGTAAAACCGACTATCATGTTCTCGGTTCCTCTGATTATTGAAAAAATTTACAGAAGTAAGATTTTACCTTCTATTAATAGTAAAGCCATTACCAAGAATCTATATAAAATTCCTTTTTTCCGTAAAAAACTAAATGCCATTGCAGGAAAGAAGCTGATGGAAACATTCGGAGGCGAATTAACTTTCTTTGGTATTGGTGGTGCTAAATTAAACGACCAAGTCGAATTGTTTTTGCGCGAGGCAAAATTCCCTTATGCTATTGGTTATGGTCTGACAGAAAGCTCGCCATTATTAGCAGGTATTGGAGTGAATCACACGAAGTACCGTTCTACAGGTCCAGCTTTACATGGCGTTGAACTTAAAATTAATAAGCCTGACCCACAGACTCAAATTGGTGAAGTCTGGGCAAAAGGTGACAATGTGATGATGGGCTATTACAAAGATCCTGAAAAAACAAAAGAAGTCCTTACTGAGGATGGCTGGTTTAAAACGGGTGACTTGGCTAGAATGGATAAAAACAATTACCTCTATATCGAAAGCCGACTAAAGAATATGATTGTTGGTGCCAGTGGCGAAAACATATACCCTGAAGCTATCGAGTCTCTTATAAATAACTTTAAGCATGTGGTTGAATCGGTTGTGGTAGAGAAGAAAGGCAAGCTGGTCGCAATGGTCTATTTTAATTATGAGGAATTAGAACAGCAATACAAGCACCTTAAGCGAGAGGTAGAAGATTACGTTGATCAACAAGTGGATGAATTATTAGAAGAATTACAAGTTTACGTTAACTCCAGAGTTAACAAGTTTTCACAGCTTCAACTGGTAATTGCGCAGGTTGATCCCTTTCAGAAAACGGCTACGCATAAAATCAAACGCTTTCTGTATTACTAGAAAGATTAGAAATTCTTCAAAATAAAATGATATATAAATGCCCAAACCTAGAAGTTTGGGCATTTATATTTTATCCTACTCATCTTATTCTTGAGTCATCATATTGGCATTTAAGAATTTCTCCATGGCTCTGTAAAATTCAAAACGGTTTTCCTGATTTCTAAAACCATGTCCTTCATTATCTTTTACCATATATTCCACATTAATCCCGCGAGCTTTCATGGCAGCAACCATTTGGTCCGATTCTGCAAGGTTAACTCTTGGATCATTCGCTCCCTGTGCTACAAACAAAGCTGCCTTAATTTTATCAGCATGAAGAGCCGGGGATATTTTGGCCATCATTACACTGTCTTTAACTGGATCACCAGCCATCTCATAAAACATTTGACGGTATGGCTCCCAATAGGGAGGTATGGTACTCATAAAAGTAAACATATTACTCACTCCCACATAATCAACGCCACACTTGTACAAGTCTGGGGTGAATGCTAAACCGGCTAAGGTTGCATAACCACCATAACTTCCACCATATATAGCGACACGATCTTTATCGGCATAACCCTGAGCAATAGCCCACTGTACGGCATCCGTAATATCATCCTGCATTTCCTGTCCCCATTTCTTGAATGAACACTCCCAAAATTCACGTCCATAACCCGTAGAACCTCTAAAATTCATCTGAAGTACAGCATAGCCGCGATTAGCCAAAAATTGAATCTCTGGATTAAATCCCCAACGATCTCTCGCCCATGGACCTCCATGAGGATTAACTACCAAAGGCAGGTTTTTAGCATCAAGCCCAACAGGTAGAGTCAAATAACCATGAATGGTTTTCCCATCTCTACTGGTATATTTAATCGGTTTCATAGCTGCCATCTGAGATTCATCCATCCATGGACTAACGGCGCTGATGAGTGTTAGTTCATCTGTATTTTTATCGTAAAAGTAGTACGACCCCAAGGATTTATCGCTGTAGGTTCGAATCAAAAACTTATCCTCATCCTTATTGGTACTGGTGAAATAACAGTCATAAGCTGACAGTTCCTTCTTCACACGATTATACATTTTTTCACTTTCCTTATCGAAAAATTTAAAATTAACCATATCGGTCGTGTATTCTGCCTTGGTGAGAACTTTACGTTTCTTTGAATACGATAAACTTTCTACATCAACCATATCGTTAGCAAATAGGGTTTCAGTTTCCTTACCTGTAGCGGGATCAAAAATGACGATCTCCATCTTATCTCTTCCAAGATTTGAGCTAGCGTACAATTTCTTGTTGTCGAAGGTGAAAAAATGAGGCGACATGGTCTCCTTAAAACTGGTTGTAATAATTGGCTTAAACTCATCCTTTTCAGTTTCACGATAAAGAACAGTTGTGTTAATCATATCAGTAACCGCTGTTGCAACACGCAATTTGCCTTCATGATCCGTCATCCAACCTGAAATATTCCCAGGGTTTTTATAAAGCATCGTTAACTCACCTGTTACAATGTTTAATCGATAGGGATCAAAAACTCTAGGATCTCTTTTATTCATTGAAATAATAATCTCATCAGGAATAGCATCCAAACGATCGATTATGCCTGTACGAACATTTTCAAAATCGGTAAAACAGACATGATTCTTTCCATCAATATCAACACCATACAACTTGAAGTTTTCGTCGCCGCCACTATCCTTCAAATACAGAATACGATTATCGTTAGCCCAAAAATAGCCTGAAATATCTCTATCCTTTTCGAAGGTTATCTGAACCGCTTCCTCACTACCTATATCCTGAATAAAAATATTCATACGATCTTCAAAGGGAGCTCGGTACGAAAATTTGATTCCTTCTGGTGAAATTTGATAGGAAGTCTTTAATGGATTTTTGAAAAAATCTTCAAGAGCAATTTTAGGAGGTCTTTCCACTTTCGTTTCTTTAGCTGTGCAGGCAAAGATGAATATGGCCAACACGGGAATACACAAATACGTTGTACTGATTCTCATTATTTCTAATTTATTGATGAATAAATAGTTGACTCTTGAAATTACAACAATAATATTTATTAATCAATAAAATTCTGACATTATAAGACATAATGAATTAATGAAATGCAAAAAGCTCCTAAAACAAAGAATTTCAGGAGCTTTTTATGTTTTTACTTCTAAAAAGTAACAACCTTTCGTTCCTTAATAAACTTTGTCAAATCTTCACCTGCATATTTGACAGTGATACCATGTTCTTTCAATTGATCAGCAACACCATACTGATCGGCACAAGCTTTACATGCCATGACATGCACACCTGATTCCATCATTTTCTTCACATAGTCTTGCAAATCTTTATCCTGAGAAAGAAGTTTTGATGAAGGGCCCCAAACCAATAATGTCACATCATCCCACCAGCCTTGCTTTTTCGCATTATATGTATACATGAATACCATTTTCATGGCCACTTCCTTATCTCCGCTTGTCCAAACGACAACTAACTTATCTGCTTCGCTCATTTCGGTTTTGTTTTTTACTTCATCATTTTTAAAATTCACTTCCGAAGCTTTTAGCATGGGAATTGAAAAGAATAAACTCATCAACACCGTCATTAAAAATTTATGTTTCATCTTTTGATATTTTAATTCAAATGTGATTTATTCAGTTATTACAAACTCTTTATTTCGTTGACCAGATTCTGTAAACTGTCTTTTGCATTTCCAAAGAGCAAGCGAGTCTTCTCTCCAAAGAATAATTCATTCTCAATTCCGGCATAACCTTTTCCTCGTCCACGTTTCATGACGATGATATTTTTAGCAAGATGCGCATTGATAATTGGCATACCCGCAATCGGACTTCCCGGATCGTTAAGTGCTGCAGGATTAACGACATCGTTAGCTCCAATGACCATCACGACATCCGTATTAGGCATGTCTGGATTGATATTTTCCATTTCAATCAACTGATTGTATGGCACATCAGCTTCTGCTAATAACACATTCATATGTCCTGGCATACGACCAGCTACAGGGTGAATGGCAAAACGAACATTAACGCCCTTTCCACTCAATATCTCTTCTAACTCATGACAAACATGCTGTGCCTGGGCTACAGCTAAACCATAACCAGGAACTATCACGACTGACTTTGAATAAGACAACAAGATGGATGCATCGCTCAAACTGATTTCCTTCATATCGCCACCTTCCTGATTAGAAGCTGAAGCGCCACCGCCTCCAAAGGAACCAATAATCACATTCAATAAAGAGCGGTTCATAGCCTTACACATCAGTAAGGTTAGAATTGTGCCCGCTGCTCCAACAAGAATACCTCCCAAAATCATTGCCTGATTGTTGTAGATAAAACCTGCCATAGCAGCTGCAATTCCGGTAAAACTATTCAGTAAGGAAATAACCACTGGCATATCGGCCCCACCAATTGGCATCACGAACATGATACCATATAAAAGAGAAACACCCAGTAATAAATAGATTGCCCAATTTAGTTGCACAGGTGTTTGACCTGAAATCATGATAAATACCGAAATAACCACGACTGCTACTAATAGAAGTAAATTCACATATGTCATGATACCTGAAAAAATATCTTTCACCTTACCATCCAGTTTACCATAGGCGACCACAGAGCCAGAAAAGGCAACTGAGCCGATAATTAAACCCAGAATGGTAACCAGGACTGAACCCAGATTATTCATATCTGCATTGGGAAATTCGAGCAAAGCAACCAAGGCAGAAGCCGCACCTCCAGATGCATTAAATAAAGAGACCAATTGTGGCATAGCTGTCATTTTCACACGACGCGCAACAATCCAACCAATAACTGACCCAACGGTTATGGCTGATAAAATTATCCAAACATTAGTCAATGAAATACCGTTTCCTCCAGTATCTTTATGCAAAAGCAAGGTTGTTATCATGGCTAAAACCATACCTCCTCCAGCGTAAAAATTACCCCGTCGAGCCGTTTCAGGATGACTTAACAATTTCAATCCAACAACAAAAAGAAGAGCTGAAATTAAATAACTTAGTTCGAGTATCGATTCTCCCAAAGTAAAATCAATCCCATTTATAGTTCCTATTATTTGTTCCATATCTTCTTATTTTTTCTTCTTTTTAAACATTTCCAACATGCGATCTGTCACCACAAAACCACCCACTACATTGAGTGTTCCGAATATGACAGCAAAAAAACCAAGTATGAGTTCCAAAGAAAGTGTTGTGGTATCGGCATGACCTACTAAAATGATTCCACCGATAATAATAACACCACTAATAGCATTGGCTCCCGACATGAGAGGTGTGTGAAGAACTGAGGGAACATTGGATATGACTTCAATTCCCAAGAATATGGATAGGGCAATCACAAAAATTGCCTCCTTATATGTAAAAAAATAGACGAGTATTTGTTCCATTTGTATTTGATTTAGGATTCAACAACTGATTTGACACGTTCATTATAAATTTCCCCTGAATGAGTGATACATGTACCTTTTACAATATCATCTTCAAAATTCAGATTTAATGAACCATCTTCGGCTATCAGCAACTGTAAGAAGTTGAAGACATTTTTACCAAACATTTTACTGGCATCAATAGGCATTAGAGATGGATAGTCTGACTGACCAATAATCTTAACCTCATCATAAATTACAGTTTCACTATTTTTTGTCAATTCGCAATTTCCACCACTCGATGCTGCCAAATCAATAATAACAGAACCGGGTCTCATACGCTCAACAGCCTCAGTTGGAATTAAGAGAGGAGCTTTTCTACCAGGAATTTGAGCCGTACAAATAATCACATCCGCTTTAGCTGCATGATCATTAATCGCTTCTTGCTGTTTCTTCTTGAATTCCTCTGTTTGCTCTACAGCATAACCTCCAGCTGCAGAATCATCAATAGCACCTTCAACCTCTACGAATTTAGCTCCAAGGCTATTCACCTCTTCCTTAACTGCCGATCGCACATCAAAAGCTTCAACTTGTGCACCTAACTTACGAGCTATAGCAATAGACTGTAAACCAGCAACACCAGCACCTAAAATTAAAACGGTAGCGGGACGAATGGTACCTGCTGCTGTCATAAACATAGGAAAAAAGTTAGGGAGTTCATTGGCAGCCTGAAGTACGGCTTTATAACCTGCAACAGTTGCCATAGATGATAAGACATCCATTGCTTGTGCTCGAGTTGTTCTTGGAATAGAATCCATACTAAAGCTGGTTATACCATTCGTTAAAAATGACTTTACCAAATCCGTATTCCAAAGTGGATTAAATTGACTCAACCAAACTTGTTTCTCACTAAGGCTTTGAATTAATTCTATACTTGGCTCACTAATTTGAACAAAAAGATCGGCCTTCTTTAACAGTTCATCTCTTTCAGCGATTGTTGCTCCAGCGTTACGATATGCTTCGTCTTTTTGGAAGGCTTTAGTTCCTGCACCCGTCTCTATACATACTTCCACTTTTGCTTGAACCAGCTTAGAGACAATTTCTGGTAAAAGAGCCACACGCTGCTCAGCGCCTTGCTCCTTCAATAATCCTAAAATCATAGGCTTTGTTTATAGTTAATTTCGATTGATATTTTTACAGTAGAATAGCTTCATTTATAAAGCATTGTCCAATAAATATAGCTTTTAATAGGCACATTTGAAATTGCTATTATGAACTTTTCGCAAACAAATTCAAATAAGAGGCTTTATCCTCTCTTAATTGTGCCTGAATAAGCGAATCGTTGTTTAGACTGATTCTATATTAAATCTAGATATTTAAATTAGAATACTAGCATAAAATCATTCCCTTTCTCCTTCTGATATGAAAAATCACTACATCTAGGTATTTTACATCAATTCCTAAATTAGGCACAAAAAAAAAGAAGGAACTTTTACTAGAAAGGTCCTTCTTTAAATTGTAATCTGACTAGTCCTGATATAGCGTTACAAAAAAGTAATGTTATATCAGGACAAGACAATCTATAAATTGCTTCAGCAATTAATCTATTAATAATTACTGGGTTCCACAGCTTTTTCTTTTTCCCAGACAGGTAGCAAATGATCTGGTTTATCCTGAATCACTTTTTTAATCCACTCTTGCGAATAGCCTACTGTTTTAGCTCTTCCTTTTTCATCTTTGATATAACCATCATTATATTTCGTAATCAAGTGTTCTGCTAGTTCAAGCCATCTTTCTGCAACTAAATCGAGTTGATCATTAGAGAAATCTGAAAGAAAATCTGCGGCTAATTTTGGATCTGTTTTATACAATTCACCTGCAGCCTTATCGATAGCAGGAATATAAGTGAAGAATTTATCTTCCAATTCTCTTTGTACTTTTTGGATATCCTGAATCATATCCGAATACCTTAAATCGGAGTAATTAGATACGAAATTAAATCTCCACCAAGCAGAATCCCAAGAGAATTTCTGAAGAGATCCCTGTCCCCAAATCTCAGGTATTTTTTTCGTACAAGAATAAACAGGTGTATAACATGTGTAATAGGTATCATCATAACCATACCATAACACACCTCCAATTTCGTTTGGCAACCACGATCGTGATTGAGCAATAAAAGAAAAGGCTGTGTTTCTTGTGGAAATAGATCTCTCCCAAACAGCTGTTTTTCCTTCTACTTCAAGAACTAGAGGACGACAACGGTTTGGGCTTCCGAATGGGCCAGCTTCTATCCCTTTGGTCATATCAAATGCAGTTCCTTCGTAATGATCTCTTATCAAATATGAAACCGCTTTAACATCCAATTTAGTATCTGGTTTTATCCATAAAGGGTATCGCTCAGCGCCTACAACGCCACGATGATAATCTGTTGACAATTCCAGTGATGGTGCGCATCGGTTAAACATACTCCATACACGTGATTCACAATACCTTAAATTGGAAGGATTGGATGGATCATAAGCTTCATTAAATCGGAATGGCTCTCCGGATTCAGGATTGTAATAGCCTTTCTCAATGGCTAAGTCTATCACATTCTTGGAATAAAGACAATTCTCAGGATCATCTAAAGGAAATTCTCCGATTCTGGATTTGTTGGCATGGGCTGAAATGTAGCCGTTGGGTATTTTTCTGGCTACCCAAACAGCACCTTTTCCACCTTCGCCAGTTCCTGCCATTTCAAGAATCCAGGCTTCATTGGCATCGGCGATAGAAAAGGATTCTCCTTCGCAGTTAAAGCCATATTCTTCGGCTAAAGTTGTCATTACTTTTACAGCTTCCAGTGCCGTCTTCGATCGTTTAAGAGCGAGTTGCATCAGAGTCCAATAATGAAGTAGATTTGAAGAATTAACCAATTCGGCTCTTCCTCCAAAAGTTGTTTCTCCTATGGATACCTGATGCTCATTCATATGTGGTCCAACAATAGCATAGGTGTGTAATACTTGTTTAATCTCACCTAAAACATTGCCACTCCAATCTTTTATTTCAAGCATTTCTCCTGGCTTATAATCTACTGCGTCCACCACTCTTAAGCGAGGATGGAATTCGCCATCGCAGGTATAAACAACCATAACGGAACCATCCTTTGAAGCGCCTTTGGTAACAATAAAATTCGTACAAGCAGAAACATCAAAGATGGTATTGGCTTGAATAAATACGATTAACAAAAATAGAAATGTTTTGTGCATAGGTTAATGATTGAGGTTAAGTTTTTCGGGGATTACGGTCAGTTCTATTGGTATTCAAGATCTAAACCTTCCGAAATTATTAAAAGGTCTCAAATAAACAAAGTACTACTAGAGATAAAAACAGAGAACATGTGTAAAATAGAAGCTTTCTTATTTATCTCAAACAAAATAAAGCAATAAGCCATTAAGAGACATAAAAAAAGGAACTCCCAGCGGAAGTTCCCTTATATCTTGAAAAGATTTTCTTAGCGAATTAGTTGCTAAATGTTGTTGAATTAGGCATTGTTCCAACTGTAAATTCTTTCACTTTTTCAGCATCCTGATTATACACATGTACTTTACCAGCAGTTGTTGCATCTACCGCTTCACACATCCAAAGATTACCATTCGTAGGATTTATATCCATTCCGTAGAATGTTGCATCGATAAATTTTGTTGTTGGTAAGGCAGTAGCTGTAATATCCATAGCATAAACAGCATCAGACATATAATAAATTGTCTTTTTATCCTTGCTGATTGCAATGTTCTTGATTCCAGTTGTACTTAAAGTAGTAAGTGCAAATGAAGTTACTTCATGTGTATTCCCATCAATTTTAGAAATACCAGATCCAGCATAAACAACATTTGGCCAGTTTGAATAATCAGCTACACCTGAACAATAAACCCAAACATCACCATTGGCATCTTTAACCATATCCTTAGGACAAGACTTAACCGTAATGGTTTTAATCACTTTATCAGTATCAAGATCAATCACAGAAACTGTATTATCATCATTCGACCATCCGCCGCTATTTGCAACATATAATTCATCTCCTGAGATAATTAATTTTTCCGGACCTGCTCCAACAGTAATTTCGGAAGTAATGGCCATTGTGTTTAAATCAATAACATGAATCTCATTATTTTGCTTAACGTAGTTTGGATAAGAACCAGTCGCACCTGTACCATTCGATAAATATGCTTTATTACCATCAATAGCAATTTCTCTTGGATAAGAAAGTCCTCCAATGGTAGCATGGTGTTTAAAATCTGAGGCTGTTACAACTTCAACATAACCAGCACCCGAAGTTGTAGTTACAACAATAAATACATATTTATCGTTCATAGCTATCGACTGAGGGAATTTTCCCAATGGAATACCATTAACAGCCTCAAAGTAGTTAAGTGTCACCTTATCTTCGGTATCAATTAAACTAATTGATCCATTCGTATTCCCTTCATTCAATACAAAATTTCCTTTTAATCTAGGGATTTCATTATTATCATCATCAGAACATGATACAAATGAAAAACCTGCAATCAATAATCCCAATGCAAGACTTAATACCTTTTTCATAGCTAATTAATTAAAAAATTACATTTACCCCAAAGTGAAAAGCTCTGCCAGGCATGGGGTAAAACCTAACAAGTTCATATGATTTATCAAACAGGTTTTCTACTCTTCCTGTCAACTTAATTTTTGCAAATTTGGTATTGAAACGATAGCCAGCATTTATGTCTACAAGCACATCTCCATCAACCTTTTGCCCTTCCCAAGTGTTGGTCTTTGAGCGAAAAGTAGATAGGATTCCAACATCCCAGTTGTCTCGGAAATAATCTGAAGAAAACTTGATTAAATGATGTGGTCGATATGCTAGAGTCTCTTTATATTTTTCACTTTCCTTATCGTCATTATATGAATCGTTATAGGCATATTTTAAAGATGTTCGAATACTATAATTCATATCATCCAATAAATGTGTTGCCTCAATATCCACTCCCTGAATAACAGATTCCCCTATATTCTCTGGACTCCAAAATGTTCCAGAACTCGGTTTCCACACAATTAAATTATCATTTTGAGCCCTATACAAATTTAGGTCTACAGTAAGACTTCCATACAAAGCTTTTTGAGCAAGCATGACCATACCAAGTTCGTAATTCCATCCCTTTTCAGATTTCAAATCAAGGTTTCCTGAATCAATCCAGTAACGTTCATTAAATGTTGGTCTTCGGTAATGCGTAGATGCCTTACCTCGAAAATCTATTATATAAGGGATTAGATGAACTAAAGAACTAAAAGAGTACATTTCAGGGGGATTAACCTCTGAATTCCATTCTTTACCATAGGTGAAAATAAAAATTCCTATTTGAGGGGTATACTTAGCAGCCAGAGTTACTCGCGATTCATTTTCATGAATATTGCTTTTATAATTATTCGTAATCCCCTTCAACCAATTGTATCTCCCATTAACATCAACACTCCATTGATCGGACAAATACCATCTAAGGTTCATATCATTTAGCCAACGTTTTGATTCAATTTCTGAATATATTTTATACCCTATATTATTTGCACTTCCTCTATCTGTGTACTTCAAATAGTCTGACAAGTATGCCGATTTGGCCTCCAATCTAAATTTACCGATTAACCTCTTCCAACCCACAAAAGCCTTAAAGGAAGAATCGCGTTGTTTCTGAAAACTAACTGGTTTACCTATCCCCATCAAACCACCGATATTCTTTTCTTTCACCTGATACCAAACACCCAAATCGATGTAGTTTTCTTTAATATTTAAATGCAAGTCTTGAATTGTCCCAACAGCTCTGTTCTGGTTATGATTTAATCGTTCAGTAGGTGAGCCAAAATCATATTTGTCTGTATATGAAAAGTTATTTTTTCCATACTGAAAAAACGCTTGACCTGAATAAGAAAACCATTTATTAGAATATTTCCCGTGAAGCTTGGTTTTGTAGTTTGAGAAGCTGCCTATTTCAGACATTAATCCTACAGAAGATTTGTTCTTCCAATCTGGCGTATTTGATAATTCAATGGCCCCACCTAAAGTTCCTGATCCGTATAATGTACCAGTAGCACCATACACCACTTGAACATTATCAAAAGAACCAGCATTTATTAAAGATAGGTCAGCAGAACCTGTTGTAAGAGAATTAACAGGGATTCCGTTCCAATTCACCGATGTGTGTGTCGCAGATGCCCCTCTCAATCCTACAGTTGAAAGAGCTCCCAATGAACCATTTGATGATACATTGACCAAGGCAGTCTTCTGAAGCATATTTGACAAATCACTTCCTCCATATCGCTGAATAAGAATAGAATCAATTTTCACTGTCTTTTCAGTAGTAGAAAAGTGCTGAAGTCTTGGTGCCAAAATATCAACCGAACTAATCTGAATCGTATCAATGCCAACACTTTGACCCCAACTAACAGAGCTAATCACACAGACCAACAGCACAAATAAAAATTTCAACTTCATCTTATAATTGATAAAGAAGAAAACACTAGGATAGAACAACAGAAATAACAATTCGATCGTCTTCCAAACATTTTCTCCGAATGTTTTGAAAAATAAGTTTGCATTGGCAGGTCTTCTGACTTACTCAACTTTTTCGGCCTTCCCATCTTCATGAAGCGGACAGTGGCATTGTGGTGAAAAAGCTTTTTTCTGAGCTTACAGCTACGGGAACAGCTCCGGACTTACACCGGATTCCCTTTTTAATCTCTATCCAACAAAAGTCAGATTCACGAGAACCAATTACGCTGCAAATGTATAAAAAAAAACAAAATAAGACCACCAAATCTCTTATTTGTAATCCACATCTAAAAATACTGTAAATCAATACATAAGAAACTCTTCATCATAAAAAAAGGGATATTCCGCAATTGGAACATCCCTTTTAAAGTGAATTAATAGATTTTAGAATCGATAAGCCAATTTAGCTATTAACGATCTTCCCGGCATATTGTAACCATCTTTCTCAGTATAATTTTCGTCTAATAAATTCGAAATTGTTATTCCAACTGTATACTTCTCTTTAAAAGTATACGAAGCCGAATAATCAAAAACATAAGAAATCGGATGACGTAACAAAGCCTCATCAATCAGTTCAGGACGAACCTCTTTACCTTTGAATACGATAGGCGCCCTTGCATATGTTGGCGCAGGATAAGTCACCATATAATTGTCTTCATAACGATGTCCAATATAACGACCATTCAAACAAGTAGAGAATCCTTTTAGGTTATCAAACTCAATACCAAATGATGCAGTGTTGTCTCTCACATATCTCATACTCCCTTCAGCAGGCTTACCAGCTAATTCATAGGCAACTTTTGCATCAATCATATGCGTATAATTCAAATATAAACGAAGTGAATAATCATAATCACTTAGTGCTCCAAAATCATAAGAGGCAAGCATCTCAATACCATTCATTTCTGCTTTTTGAGCATTGATATAAGTATAAAACTCATCACCATTCTTAGCAATCCCATCAGGATTTTGATATTCTTTGATTATCTTATTCTTATGCTTTGTTTGAAAATAGGTTAAATCAAAATTGATTCCTTTTTTGAAGTTCTTAAAATTGAAACCAAAATCAATAGTCTTGCTTTTTTCTGCCTTCAAATCGGCATTACCTTTTGTTGTAGAACCGGATGCAACAGTATAAAATCCAGCAACCTGAAAGGCATCAGGAGCTAAGAAAGCATCTCCCCAAGTCGAATGAATCGATAAATGATTACAGATATGATATTTCAACCCCATATTTTTAGTGAAAATCTCATACTTTTCAGAACTTGATGCATTACCTAAAAATTTATCCGCTTCCAATCCAAACTTGATAAAATCTCCTCGACCTCCGACTGAAGCATCCAATTTACCATCAAAAAGTTTAAATTGAATTTGACCAAAAACACCTGTTTTGCGATTTTGATAATCAGGTTTATAAGGCGCCTCACCAACCCCCTCTTTTGTGTAATTCTTACTCAGATATTTATCTGTTTTATTATCGATACCAAAAGCAAAAGTATGCTCTCCTATCTGAAAAGCATCATTCAACTGAAAGCCATAGTTCTTATAAACATTTTCAAGATTTCCGTAGCCATCATTTCCAAGATCAATTATTTCAGTATTTTCATTTGAAAAGAAAGGTGATAAACGAATTGAATGTATGCCTATTTTCCCTAGGACATCAAGACCTCCGGTATATCGCTCTATGTCTTTAGAGTCCATACCATAAGTATGCCAAAAATTACCTGGTGTTTCAACATCAAAAGCTTTATAGAAACTACTATTGAGGTTAAGTTTCCAATCTTTTGCAAGCTTAATTCCCAAACGAGCGTTTACATTGTGCTTTTCAAATTGAGAATTTTCCATACTAGCCCCATAAGTCGAAGCATCCAAAATAGTTTTGGCATAGGATTTATTGTATAGATTATGCTCGCCTACCTTGTAATCTTCATTTTGCTTGTGAAAGGCATATGCTAAATCAAAATCAACCAATTCAGACAGAGAACCTCCAAAGTTTAAATTCACTTTTGAAGTTTGGAAACTTCCATAAGCAAAGGAAGCAGAACCTCCAAATTTGCCTGTCCTTGTTTGAGTTACAATATTCACAACGCCCCCCATGGCATCAGAACCATATTGTGCAGAAAAAGGTCCTTTTAAGATTTCAACACGCTCAACATTATTCAAATCGATACTGGCTAGATTTTCAGTCCCAGCTGGTTTTCCATCAATTAAAATCAAGGCATATTTACTTTTTGTATCAGCAGAGAAGCCACGCATCCCAATTCCAGCATCTACACCTGGATATTGCAAGATATCAATTGATGATGATCGTTTTAACAAACCCGCAACATCTGTTGCTGGTGAGGCTTTAATCATACGCTGAGTAATCACATCCACCTTTTGAGGCAAATCCTTAAGTTTTGCGTTAACACGTGAAGCATTAATTTGTACTTCGTTTAGATTCAAATGACGAACCGAAGTGGAATCTACCACAGGTTTATCATCAGCTTGAGATGCAAAATTCATAAATGAAAGCAATGCAAAAGCCGTTAAAAATGTTCTTTTCATGTTTGATTTTAATAAATGAAAAATATTTTAACTAATGCAATGCAAACAGGGAGCTAAAAGAAAATCGTACAACATGACACAAAGGACCAGTTATGGCAGATCAATCCTTCTTATCTGTATTGATATTATTTTCGTTCACTTGCTCTTTTTCCCGAAAGCAATGACTTGTATTGATTACAAAGGCAGGTCTTCTGACTTGTTCTACTTTTTGAGGCCTTCCCATCCGCTTGAGGCGAACAGTGGCATAGGTCGTTCAAAAAGCTTTTTTAGAACTTACAGCTACGGGTATAGTCTCGGATTCACACCGAATTCCCTTTTCATTTCAATCCTGTGTTATGAGGATAGAAATACCAAATGCGCTGCAAATATAGATAAAAAGGGGATTTCTGAGTATAAAGATTGAAGAATTAAATACAATCACATAACAAGCACATTATCGGCAAAATATACATCGAACAACAAATAATTAAGATCCTATTCCAAGAAAACATATGCTAGATCAACTCAATTTATATCATAAATAGTGCAACAAATAATTAAGATGAATAGTCCAAATGAAATAGATTTATTATCCTTGCATGACGCTTTTAGAAAATTGAATTAGAGATTTAATAGCAATAGCGCCCTAGATGTTTTTACTCATGTTATGTATTTGTTGCTAGCAATATATTTAAGCCTAATAACAGGATGAAGGTGAACTTATTTAGGCCATCAAAAAAATGGCCTCTTTTTTAAATGTCTTTCGTTTCACGAAAGCCTTAGAAAGACCGGGAAGTTGTCCCGAACGATCGGGATGTTCGAAAATCACCCGGCCGCACTTAAGTTTGAGGCACATTGGAGCGAAGCGGAAATCATGAATACCATGTAAAATAAACATTTATGAACTAATAAGAAAGATATTTAAAAAGCAGCCTTGATCTTTTTTATTCGTAAATATAATCTCGGGCTCTCATGATCTCACTCTGTTCGGTAGCTTCGTTTTTTGGATCAAGCCAACCATTGGAGCAAAGCGGAAATCATGAATACAACAAAATAGACTTTAATGAATAAATGAAGTCTGGTTTGGGCGAAGCACCAATTCACTAGGACAGAATTGATTAAACATCTTGATTTTCATACACTATAGCAACTCGATCATAAACGACTAAAAACACGACACATGCTTAAAACCTTTATTAAAGGATTCCTCTTTTCATGCCTATTGGCACTGATATCATGCACACCCAATAAGAACAGTATAGAACTTATTCAGGCAATAAATAAGCGACAAACAGCAACAGCACTTGACTTAATCGAAAAAGGAGTTGGTTTGGATGCTCAAGATACTTTAGGGCTCACTCCTATTCATTGGGCAGCAAAAAGAGCCTTACCTAAAGTTACAGATGCTCTTTTACAAAAGGAATGCGATATCAATGCTTTAAATGTCGAAGGTTATACGGCACTCAATTTTGCCATTAGATCCAATAATGCCGAAGCAATAGATTTGCTGCTTAAGGCTGGAGCAGTTACTTATAAAAATGGCTTATCAAATATGAGTGATGGTCCTTTTATTGATCGAACTGAAGATGGACTTTATGCCTACTATTTAAAGCACGATTCAATTGAAAGTAAAACTTATCTCACGGGTAAGTATTTAAATCAAGAAACAAACTCATTCAAAGGTTGGGCTGGCGATACCTGTTCATACTCCATAAGAGAGAGTCAAACACCAGATTGGCAAATCAAAACTCAGGAACCCATTTTCGTATTAGGTGATATCCATGGACAATTTGATAGAATGGTAAATAATCTGCAAAGCCATGGTGTTATAGATAAACAACTAAAATGGAATTGGGGAAAGGGTCATTTGGTATTTGTTGGCGATATTTTTGATAGAGGCAATAAGGTGACTGAAACCCTTTGGTTCATCTATCGTTTGGAGCAGGAAGCTGAAAATGCTGGCGGACAAGTTCACATTACTTTCGGGAATCATGAGTTGATGGTGCTTAATAAGGATAACAGATATATAGCTAGCGACTATAAAAACTTGTGTAATAATCTTGGTCTGGACTATGATGCGCTTTTCCATCCCAATTCGGTATTGGGAGAATGGTTACGTTCTAAGAATTCAATGACCAAAATAAATGATGTCCTTTTTGTACATGGTGGAATCTCTCAAAAGCAAGTTGATTCAGGAATTAGTCCTAAACAAGTCAACAACTTGATGAGACAATACTTCCTTGCAGGATCGAATGCAGAGAATGAAGAAGACTACACACAAATATTGAAATCATTCGGCCCCTTCTGGTACCGAGGTTACTTTATGGAGAGTTCAAGGTACAAGAAGATTACAGAAGCAGAGCTTGATGATGTTTTAGCTAAATTGAATGTATCAAGAATTGTAGTTGGACACACAGAGAATGAAGTATTAAGTGGTTCTTTTAATGGCAGAATCATAGATGTTAACATTCCACTGGCTGATGACTCTATCCCTAATCAAGCCTTACTGATTGAAAATGAGAAATTCTATCACTTAAGTGAAAATGGAGATAAGAAATTATTGAAATAAATTATTATAATCATTTATAAGAAGCCTCAAAGATTGTGAAGTGAACCCCAAAAGTTGGACACAACATTTGGGGTGCAGTTCATTGCATCTATGAGGCTTTTTAAGCTCTTAAAAGAAACGATTATCTTAGTCCTGAGCTGGAATAAGCATAAAAAAACAATTGACATCTAGGATATCATTATGGACTACTATAAATACGGAAAAGAAGAAATCAATTACCTTAAAAGTAAATGCGAAAAACTCGCTGCTGCCATTGATCGTATTGGTATGATTAATAGAGGTATAATACTTAATCCTTTTCAAGCCTTAATCTCAAGTATCATAAGTCAGCAAATATCAACGAAGGCTGCTGCTACCGTCAAAATAAGGCTAAATAATCTTATTGGTGAACTTACTGCAGAGAATATCCTTGGTGTGAGTCACGAAGAGATACAAGCTTGTGGAATGAGTAATAGAAAAGTCAACTATATCAGAAGTACAGCAGAAACTGCTCAATCGGGCGTTATAGACTTCGACAAGCTACATGAACTCAGCAATGAAGAAATTATCGTAAAACTAACTGCTCTAAATGGTATTGGCATTTGGACAGCTGAAATGCTGCTTATATTCTCTTTAACTCGACCAGATATTATAAGCTATGGGGACTTGGCCATTCGAAATGGAATTATGAATCTTTATAATCTTGATTCTTTATCTAAGAAAGATTTTGAAGTTTACAGACAACGTTTCTCACCCCACAACTCTGTCGCTTCTCTTTACTTTTGGGCACTAGCCAAAGAGGCCTAGCTTGTTTACATCAAGCTAAGCCTCATTAAATATCACTTTAACGTCTATTCTTTAGGAAGTCCAAAGGTTTCCTTTTGAGTAGAGTTTTGCTTTTCCACTAATCAAAACTCGATCTCCCTTATCTTCACATTTGAGTTTCCCTCCTCGTTCAGAGATTTGTCTTGCATTCATAGCTTTTATATTTAATTGCTCACTCCAGTATGGCGTTAATGAGCAATGAGCCGAACCTGTAACAGGATCTTCCAAAATGGAAGCTTGAGGTGTAAAGAATCGGGATACAAAATCGCAATCATCTCCCTTGGCAGTGACAATTACGCCACCAGGATCAAGATTAATTTGATCGAATATCTGTCTGTCTATCTTGATGTTTTTTACATCAGCCTCCATGTCATAAACCAAGACATAGTCCCTTGCTTTTAAAACTTGCTTAGGCTGAATATTCAAAGATTCTTTTATGATTTTAGGTAACTCACATTCAATTGGCATTCTGGAAGGAAAATTCAGCGTAAACAAACCATCTTCAGCGCTTACAATTAGATCACCACTTAAACTTGCGAAAACAATCTCATCCTTAGGGTAATTCAATATTTCTTTTAAAACATAGGCACTCGCAAGTGTCGCATGACCACACAAATCCATTTCCACATCAGGAGTAAACCAACGCAAATGTACCTTCTCTCCCTTTACAATGAAAAATGCAGTTTCCGGAACCGCATTCTCTTTGGCAATTTTGAATAATAAATCATCGTCTAACCATTCTGTTAATGGTACAACACAAGCTGGATTCCCACCAAACACCTGGTCGGTAAAAGCATCTATCTGATATAAGTCTAATTTCATTCTTGTGTGTTTTGATTTATGATTGTATCAATCTTAGAAGCCAGAATAAAGTCATTCTCATGCAGGCCATTAATTTTATGCGTCCAGATTGAGATCTCAACTTTCCCCCATGTGAAATTAATAATGGGATGATGATTCTCTTCTTCGGCGATTTCACCAATCTGATTAACAAATGCTAAAGCGGATTTAAAATCAGGGAATGAGAATATTTTCGACAAATGATGCAGTCCAACAACTTGCCAAGCATTAAGCTTAGAAAGATATTGATTAATTTCTTTTTCCTCCAGTGGCGGAACTCCCCCTTTACAAGGCGTGCACTTTTTTTTAGATAGATTACTCATCACAATGCTTCTTCAAATCGTTTCAGTTGTGTCTGAAATTCATTAAGTAATTCCGTATCTTTTATGCCCACCTCATTAGAGAAATTCTCATAAAAGGACGGTAGTGAGAAGCTTAAAATAGGCTTTCCACTGGCACGCTCGTATCTTGCAATAGCCATAGCTAAAACTGATTTTCCACCATAGCCTCCTGGTGATGTCGCCATTAAAAACATGGGTCTATTACCCCATACATCAGATTCTATTCTTGAAACCCAGTCGTAAATATTTTTAAAAGCTGCTGAATAAGCTCCATTGTGCTCTGCAAAAGAGATTAGGATACCATCAGAATTCTCAATAAGCGCTTTAAACTTATGCGCCAATTCGGGAATACCCGATTCATTTTCCCTATCTGCGCTATAAATTGGCATCTCAAAATCATTTAAATCCAAAAGAGAAAACGCTACATTTTCCAATTTATCAGATGCATAATGCGCTAAAATTTTATTGATTGATTTCGTGCTATTGCTAGCTCCAAGGGATATTATTTTCTTTGTCATGAAGTGTGTTTTATAATTAGTCAACAGAATCAATATAATAACTCTTCTTTAAAGATAGACAAACACTTTTGAATCACTCAAGTCTTAAATCGAAAAACAATATCAGTTTAATTGATATTTAGATAGCGAATATCACTCCCACCACTTCTTTTCTTCTTCTTTGCTTGCTTGGTCGATCTCCTCAGACGTATATTCAATAAAATCGTCGGCTAATCTCAATTCATCTATTTCATAGTTTTTAGGGACTTTTATAAATGTATTCAAGTTTGAGAGGACATAAGTTTTCCATCCCTTGTCCAGATACTTGGAATTAAATAAATAGAATTCCTTGTCGTAGTGCTTAAATAAGTCTTCATTCTTTGACAGGGGAATTTGAAATCCCCAAGAACAATATTTAGGTTCTGATTTATCGTAATTAGCCCAATTTCCATAAAAGGAGTTGAATTCTTCTTGCCCAAACCAAGTATTATTTAAAGTAGGACCATAGGGCGACTTGTCAAACATGCATTTAAAATTACCCGTAAATCGCCCGACATGCTTTTGCTCTGGATTCTCATTCAGTTGATAACTACCATATATAATGCCTCCAGAAAGATCAGGTTCATGACAATCTCTTTTCGCTTCGTTGAGTATCATGATCTGTTTAACAATCATATAGCCATCGAAATCACAAACATTATTCAGAACTCTCGATTTTCCCTTCACGTGATACTTGAAATGAGATTCAGAATCTCTAGATATCTCTATAAAACGAATCTCAATTCTTTGATTGTCATCGCCAATAGTTCCCTGAAAAGTTCTCCCATGCCATAATTGACAATAATCCGACTTTATATTTTCCTGAGTGGCCTCAGTATAACAGTCTTGTGCCAAAAGTGACATACTCAAAAATAATAGGATCAAGGTTTGGACTAAAGCTTTCATAGTTTTGGTATCAACTGACTTGGATTAAAAATTAAACCAGTAGTTTATCAAATTTATGAAAATCAATAGTGTAAACAAAAAAAGATATAGCCGTACGACTACATCTTTATAATTTTTCTCCACAATCTTCGAGTCAACAATCAAGTTACTTATCTTTTTCTTTGACATAGGACTTAAAGTATTCATTCCCAAGAAAAGGCAAGTGAGATCACACTCTTTTTTTGGGGGGATTGCTAATGACTCATTTCTTGACCAATCTGAACCTTCATTTTCAATTTCCCTACCAAAGTGTACAACTTCCTAATTATAGCCTCGTCGAGTAACCACTGCTCAGTGATATAAATTCCGAGAGTAGACTTGTTTTTCAGTTCAGGAACAATGCCCACATCAATATGATTCACAGAAAATTTAAGTCTCGGATCTAACTTGAAAATTTCTAAAATTAAGGATTGAAGACCTTGACTATAAAATAATTTCCCTGATGACCTTTCATCATTTTCTTCGATAAAAACTTTAGAGTCAAATTTCTTCGACTGTGTTGTAAATTTGCTATTCTTAAAGAATGGATTCACTTTATCCAGAATATTCTTCTGACGCACTTTAACAAGTGTTGAAGCAGGAAAATCAACTGAAAAGAACAAACCGCTATACATCGCATTATCACCAAGAGCAGCCATATCACAATAATTCACGAAATAGGCCTCATCTTCTATTGAGTTAGAAATAATTGCATGCTGCTTAACCAAAGTGCGAGGGTTTATCCCACTGGCGACATAAGCTTCATCCTTATAATCAATTTCTCGATTGGTCTTCTTAGCAAACTCTTTTAGCTCATCAATAGCCGTTTTTCCCTCTTCCATTTTTCTCGTTATTTAAATATCAATTATTATGAAAATCGTCTTTTCCCCTGCATAAATGAATCTCTACGATTCAACCTATTCCCTCTTGGCTTGGTCATTAAATATATTATCGGACCAATCACAGGAGGTATAAATGCTAAAATAAGTCGAAAAGTACCCTGCCTTTTGTTCCTATTGCCAATAGCATCAATAATCACATAAACATGCAAGACAATTATAAGTATGTTCCAAAGTATATCCATCATATTAAATTTACATAAATCTAAAAACATTTTCTCATTATTAAGCATAACAATGCTGAATTGTTTATACAAAAAACGCCCTTCAAATAAATGAAGGGCGTTGAATAACTATTTTGAAGCAATTATGACTCTCCAATATGTTTTTGCCATTTCCAGGCCGAAAGCAATGTTTCGTCCAATGTACTTTGAGATTTCCAACCCAATTCTTCGTTAGCAAAAGTCGTATCAGCATAAATTTGCTCAATATCACCTGCACGGCGAGCGACTATTTTATGAGGCACTTTCTCTCCTGTTGCTCTTTCAAATGATTCAATGATTTCCAATACAGAAATGCCATTACCTGTTCCTACATTGAAATATTCACAATTCTCTTTGTTCTTATTATTCAATAAACGCTCAATGGCTACAACATGAGCCTTAGCCAAATCAACAACATGAATATAATCACGAATAGCCGATCCGTCAGGCGTATTATAATCATTTCCAAAAACGCTCAATTCAGGACGAATACCCGCCACCGTTTGTGTCAGAAAAGGAATCAAATTGTTGGGGACACCTAAAGGTAATTCACCAATCTTAGCTGTTATGTGAGCTCCAATAGGATTAAAATATCTTAAGGCAATTCCTTTCAAGTCCGGGTAAGCTTTTATTGTATCACGAATGATATCCTCACAAATACTCTTTGTATTACCATAAGGCGATTCTGCTTCTTTACGAGGTGTTTTCTCGGTTACAGGAAGTTTATCTGGCTGACCATAAACCGTACACGATGATGAGAACACAAGATTTGGCACCTTATACTCAATCATGCATGACATGATATTCATTAATGTATTCAAGTTATTATTATAATACATCAAAGGTTTTTCAACCGATTCACCAACCGCTTTCGAAGCAGCAAAGTGAATGATAGCCTCTAAATCTGTGTACTTCTGAAAAAAATCGTTAACCTTTTGTTTATCGGTCAAATCAAACTCTTCGAATTTGGGTTTCACACCCGTAATTTCTTCGATCTGCTCTAATACTTCAATCTTTGAGTTCGAAAGATTGTCCACAATCACCACATCGTAACCGTTGTTTTGTAATTCAACAACCGTATGCGATCCAATAAAACCCGTTCCTCCGGTAACAAGAATTTGCTTGCTCATGTCTAATGTTTTTTTTTGAGTTCTTTTCTAAAATAGTGTTTAATTCCAGCTCTATTTATTTTCACCACACAATAGACCTCTTAAAACAGTAGATCAAAGAAACAATATTTCTCTAAATCTTTCTCAATAAAAATAGATTCTTTCCAACATAAGTTTGATGAAATTGAGTTCCTATTAAGTGCAATCGTTTTAAAATTCTTAAGATCGTTTCGTCAAGCTTTTACATCAACATTTTATTCAAACCGATAATCTCTCTCAACTTTGGCAATTCTAGGATTAAAGCTTTTGTGATACTTCTTACATCCTTTTTCAAGCGCAATGGAATGATCCAAGTTATTTTTCCAAGATTTAATCGATTCCAAATAAATCCAATAAGAAACCATGATTCCAACATCCTTCCTGGCACTTTCTAATCCCAGAAAACCATCTGATCTATTTTCAATTATTTAAATCTTATAAATATTGAAGTGCTTCTGAATTAAAAATTCCAATTCATCATCTCTAATCGGTTTTGAAATGTAATCATTGCAGCCTGCTGTAATTGATTTTTCTCTGTCCCCAGTAAGAGCAATTCCTGTTTGAGCAATAATTATGACTTCTTTATTAAATTCCCTTATTTGTTTTGTGGCTTCATAACCATTCATCTTTGGCAATTGGATATCCATTAAAACCAAATCTATATCCGAATTATTTTTACAAGCATCAACAGCATCCAACCCATTTTTTACACTGATGATTTCTTCCCCAAAAACACTAAGCATAATTTTTAGTAGTTGATTAGAGACTTCATCATCTTCGACTATTAATATTTTAAGATTTTTAACCCGTTCTTGTTTGTCCTTAATGGAAACATAACTCACAATTTCTGAAATTTCATTATTATTGTATGGTAAAGTGAAATAGAAAGTTGAACCAACATTCACTTCGCTTTCTACCCATAATTCACCCTCAAGCATATCAATATAAGCTCTCGAAATGGCCAAGCCCAAACCAGCGCCCTGTTGAGCCATTTTGTCTTCAATATCCGCTTGAATAAAGCGTTCAAAGATTGCAACTTGCCTGTTCTTGGGAATACCAATGCCAGTGTCTTTCACATAAAATTCCAGCTCCGATTTGGACTCGTTTATGCCATACCCAAATTCAATTTTCCCACCTTTTGTATATTTTATAGCATTCTTAATAAGGTTGGTAAATATGCCATAAAATTTATCATTGTCTGTTTCTATAAGTGCTTCCTTATCCGGTAAGCCTTTTACAAAGCTTAATTCAATTCCTTTTTGTTTTGCTTCTGGTTCAAAAAAACTGAAACAGTTTCTCAATTGATTATTAATACTAACAGTCGAAAGAGAGATATTCATTTGACCAGATTCAATTTTTGAAATATCCACGATATTGTTGATAATATTAAGCATACGATAACCGCTTACTTCGATAATCTTAATGTACTCTTGCTGTTGGTCACTGTCCAAATCTAAATCTTTCAACAGGCTGGCAAATCCCAAAATACCATTCATGGGTGTGCGGATTTCGTGGCTCATATTTGCCAGAAATGCTGATTTTAAACAGTCGCTTTCTTCGGCTTTTTCTTTGGCTTCCAATAAATCCAGTTCGGCTTGTTTTCTTTCCGAAATATCGATTAATGTTAAAAGGTAAAAGTCGTTGACTTTGTCCGCAACGCCATCTATATTTACACATATTGGACGATTACCTTCTTTGTTTAATATGACTTCGCAG
>NZ_JBFFKR010000010.1:0-37433 GCF_041555295.1 Ancylomarina sp.
CTGGCTGGTAGTGCTAAGCAATACGATAGAAGTCATCCGGGTCGACCTATTTTTAGACGATTGTTTCCTGATGGTCGCCCATCTACCATAACTGATGCTTCTTTTACAAAGGTTTTGAGTAAGGCTGAAGGTTTATTGGTTCACTTGCAGTCTTTAGCAGAAGATAATAGTTTGCATACCCACGAAGACGTTTTAACAAATGCAATTAAGGCATTGCGCCAAGCCATATTAAACCATAAAGAGGTTGTTTTGGCTGAGAGTCTTGCTATTGCTGAGGAGCAAATGCTTCAGGCAGAATTGCGTAAGCAATACGAATTTAATTATTTGGATGCGACGAAATTATTTGGAAAGAACTATGCCAACCGATTGTTTCCAAAATTGGCGATTAAAAAAAAGAAACTGGTTGAGGAAGTTGCTGTTGAAGCTTAAGTTTCTTTATAATATTAAGCTATTTGTGGCAAAAATATATTGTTTTAAGTGGGAGCGTACTTTGGTTTATTCGAAGTACGCTCCTCTTTTTGGCCAGTGATTTAGAAGCGTTTGATCTGTATTCCTACATTTGGCAATGGTGCAGGGATTATCTGGAGGATGTTCCTAAATTTGGGAATAGGCCTTATACGGTTTCGTGTGCATTCCCAAATGTGGGAAAATACTTATAATGGTTTAAAGTACATTCCAACTATCGGGAAAGGACTTGGGATGGTTTAAACTGCATGCCGCCGGTTTGCAGGTGAAAATACGATATAGCAGCTAATTGTTTTGCTATTGTATGGGTTAGGGTTCCGATAGCTATCGGAGGCAGTGGAAACCCCGCAGCCGATTAGACTTTGTGCGATGGGGCGAGGAGTTGGAATGTAAAGCCCGACCGACAGTATGGAGGTATCCCCCACTTTAGATTGGCGGTAAATACTCAATTTTTACAAATAGGGGAAAAGAAAAATACGATTGTGTTGTTTTCTATATTGTTTTTTTACTTTTGTTATACAAATTTTGAGAGCAGGTAACTGTTTGGTATTGAAATTGAAAAATATAGACTAATGGGAAATAAATTAAATGATCCTATTGGCCGATTGATGGGCTTACGTTATAAGTCGCATCCTTGGCACGGGATTGATGTTGGTGATGATGCACCGAATTCGGTGATGGCATTTATCGAAATGGTGCCAACTGACACCGTTAAGTATGAAGTTGATAAGGTGAGTGGTTACCTAAAAATTGACCGTCCTCAAAAATATTCCAATGT
This sequence comes from Ancylomarina sp., assembly GCF_041555295.1. Lineage (NCBI taxonomy): Bacteria > Pseudomonadati > Bacteroidota > Bacteroidia > Marinilabiliales > Marinifilaceae > Ancylomarina > Ancylomarina sp. The sequence continues at coordinate 1,244 of NZ_JBFFKR010000010.1, forward strand.
TGTACCTGCCCTTTATGGTTTTTTACCTCAGTCTTACTGTGGTAAGTTAGTCGGGGAGTATTGTAGTGAGAAATCGGGAAAAAAAGAGATTAAAGGTGATGGCGATCCATTAGATATTTGTGTGTTGACCGAAAAGTCGATATCTCACGGCGATATTATTGCTGAGGTGCGTCCTATTGGTGGTTTTCGTATGATCGATGGCAATGAGGCTGATGATAAAATTATTGCTGTTTTAAAGAACGATGCGACCTACGGTAATTACAATGATATTTCAGACTGTCCAGAGGTGATTATAACCCGCTTAAAGCACTATTTCTTAACCTATAAGGATATGCCAGGTTTGGAGAGTGAAGCCGAAATTACCCATACATATGGACTTGATGAAGCCAAAGAAGTGATTACACGTTCGTTGAATGACTATAAAGCACGATTCGAAAATCTGGAAGATATTTTGAAGCACGTATAATTCTAATTTTCCTCAGGAAGACTGAATTTTCAGATATAAATGGAACTCTCGATTCTTCGATGAGTTCCATTTTTTTTATATCATACATAAATAAATTTTATTACTTTTAACTCATTGTAAGATTTAACCTGGAGTTGGCTTATGGATTTATTTTAGTATAAATAATAAATAGAATTCAGGCATTGTATTGATGTTGATTCACAATTTGAAAATTATTTAGTTTAATGGGAAGTCAGGAGAACTCGCAAGTAAGAATTAATGCTCTTTTAAAGGAGTTGGACAGACAACAACTTGAAGTCAAGAAGAAAAAAAACTTAATTAGGGGTATTGTTGCCGTCATCACACTTGGATCTCTTATTGCTTTTGGCTTTCTATATAAGAACGCGGATGATGATAAGAGTCCGGCTATTCAGGTTGAGCGAAGTGGGGGGGATATTGTAAAAGAGGAAAAAGTGATTGCCAGGCAAGTTAAAACATATCAACTTGTTTTCGAAAACTTAAACCAATATCCTTTGGCTCGCTTTTTCAATGAGAAGGAAGCTCTTTCTTTTCAACAAGAAATTAAAAAATTACGATTACCTGCAACTTTTATTTACAATGATAGTCTTGAAGGTAAAGAACGAGTTTTGACTATCTCGTCAAACTATCGTTATTATATACAATTTGGGATATTTAAGTACCAATTGATCCCCGATTTAGCTGATAATATGATTTACCTACATCAGTTAAAAGACAAGAATTTATTCAAATATCGCTTAGGTCCATTCGCACGTAGTGCTCAGGCAGAAAATTTGGTTAAAGAACTGAAATTGAAAGATTATCTGATTGTAGAAGTTTCAAATTAAATTCACCTTACATAAAAAGCTCTCATTCCTTTAAAGAATGAGAGCTTTATTATTTATAATTTTTCCTTTTGTTAGTAGAGTTGCTCATGACATTCAGAGCATAACTGTGTTTCCCATTGTTTATCAATGTCGATTGGATGTTTGAATTCTAGTGGTTTATCAATAGTAGCATTCTCCATTTCTCCAGTCTTACCTTGTGAAATGATATCATGACATAAATTACAATCTCTTGATATCGTTTCACCTTTATCTGTAACGTGCTTGTCGTTATGACAGCGGAAACAACCATTTGTTTCTAGATGGCCTAAATGATTTGGGTAAGCCTTCCAACTGACACCCATTTCAGGGAATATATTGGATGAGAATCCCTTTTGAATCGAAGTAATAGCCTTATTTACATCCCCTTTGTTTGATTTAAGTATCTCAGGATACATCACGTCGTAATATTCTAAAACCTGACTCTTAATAGCTATCATGGCACTATCTGTACTAGGGTAGTCCTGATTAAGTATATCCATACACAACACTTTAATATCAGGTAGTTGTTTAGATATTTCTCCTGATGAAATTAGCTCATCAATAAAATTTTGAGGAACGTGATAATCGTGAGATGGGCGGTTGTGGCAATCCAAACAGTCCATTGTTCGGGTCTTTAAACTATCAATTTCTTTTTGACTGAGTAAATTGTCAGGTTCAAGATAGAGTTTCACTTCACCCGTTTTAAGGTTTGTATACCTCACCCAAGGTAATGTCTCACGGGTTCTTGTTGAGGCAATATATTCAATCTTCACATCAGGATTGATATGCCAGTGAATACCTTCAGAAAGTCCCTTAGCGCTAATATTAGCACTGGTTTTCATTTTCATGAAGATGTTGTGGTCTGTAGTAGTTTCATCTGCCAAATATGATTTTTTGTTCTTCAACTTACTATCGTAGAATTTTTCAGGCCAATGGCATTGCTCACATGTTTCACGAGCTGGTCGTAAATTCTCAATTGGGGTGAGAATTGGTTTAGGATATTTTTTGGTCAACACAGAATAAACCTGATATAAACCTGATAGTTTACTTCGCATATACCAACCCGTACCTTCCCCTACATGACATTCAACACATTTTACGCGCTCGTGTGATGATTGATGATAGGCTGTATGTTCCGGAGCCATAACTTGGTGACAAAGTTTTCCACAAAACTCAACCGACTCGGTGTAATGAAAAGCATGATAACTCCCCATAGATGATATGATCAATATAAAAACGGTCCCAACCATGAAAACCATACTAGCATTTCGGGTTTTCGGGTCATTAAAGTCGATTTTAGGCCATTCTAACTTATCCTCTGGGAGTAGATGTTTTTTTAATTTACGGTTTGTTCTGACCATTCCAATGGGAATCAGAATTAAGCCACCAACAAAAAACATGGGGAGGATAATGTAGATAAACAGACCTACATACGAGCTACCCAAATTGTAAAAGAAGGATAAAGCCAGAAGGAATCCAATAATAAATAGGTTCATGGCAGCAATTCCTGCTCCAAGAAGGGATAGCCAGTTTCTGGCTGAGTTGGGGAGTTTCATCGGTTTCAGATTTAAGTTATCCTCCCGATACTTATCGGGAGGTAATCGCCCTATAATCATCTTACACAATCAAAATGTATCGGTATATAAATACATACCGATACATTTTTTATGACTTGTGTTTAATTAATGCCAACCGGTAACAATACTAATGAAATTACTGATTGGTTTTTTACCAATTGTTGCAAAATACAAATGGATAATTAGAAATATTGAAATAAAGAATCCAATGATAGCATGCAGTAAGGCTGTTAAAAAGATACCACTCATATTATATGCTTCTTCAATAATAAGTTCGGGAAACAGAAGGGCAATACCAGTAATAATAATAACAGGAACTAAGAGATACATTACAGCAACGTAGGTGTATTTTTGGATTGGATTAAATTTTCTTTTTTCTGAAATTGGATAAGGAGGTTCTTCGTTTTTGAACATCCCGTATACGTAATAACGTGCTTGTTTGAATAAACGTTTACGCAATCCCTTAGGTTTTATTCTATAATATTTTTTGTTTGATGTTACCATATTACCAATGAAGAATATCAGGTAACTGATTGAAACAATTATTCCTGCGTAATTATGAAGGGTAACTGCTAAATCGAATCGAATTAATTCAAATCCAGGTTTTGCAAACTGCATATTTAATCCCGTATAGATTAAAACAAGAATTCCCAAAGCATTTATTGCATGCCAAATGCGTAACCATACAGGATATAAGTATATTTTTCCTTCTGTAGTCATGAAATCTATTTTTTAATGATTCTGAAAAAAGTATGCACAATAATACCTGTTATTGCAGCTAAGAAAATAAGGAGACTCAAAAGGTTTAAGATCTCATTTTGATAGGCTCCAATGACGTAGGATTTATTAGAAAGGATATTGCCAAATGCACCTTTCTGACTACGAGCTTGTATATTCTTATATTTGTATAATGACGCATTCAGATGCGAATCAGAAGTATGACATTCTACGCATAATTTAAGCGCTTTTTCTTTAGGTAGAATATTGTGTGATACCATTAATGAATCCACAACATGTGTATGACACTCGATACATCGAACATTTTCGAAATGTAGTTTCTGATTAGGGAGCCAATTATGAGTCTCCATAAGTTGAGGTTTCTTTGTCTCAGAAACCAATAAGTATTGAGATGAGTTATCATGGCATGATAAGCACATTTCATTACTAAATTTGACAATGTCTTTTACATTTTCGCTTGTACGCGCTGTTGCTTGATAATAATGTTGATCATGACATTTAGAACAGGTAAATTGGTCTCCTAATGCACGAGCATGAGTACTTTTTTTAAATTCTTCTTCTATTTGCTCAAATTTATAATCTGCGAAATTTTCATCTCCTCCATGGCAATCAATACAGGTCGAAAGAGGTTCTAATTTTAAATCTCCTTGATGAGGGTAAGTCTCATAATCTGAGGAATGACAATCGATACAATTGAAAGAGCCGTGTACACCTGCTTTTACCCTTAAAGAGTCAAGAATAAAATATGGGTTCATCAAGCGTTTTTCATTTCGCTCGGTCCAGTCGTTATATATGGTGTGAGTTTGATTCGAATGACATCGTAAGCAATCATTGTCTGCTTTTAGGTTCAATGCAAATGAAGCTAAAAAGAGAAGAAGTAAAGAAAGCCTTAGTTGGGAAACACGCATATTATAAAGTGTAAATTAAAATTCCTGAAATACAGAGCACTTCAGGAATTTATTGAATTGATAATCTTATTTCAGAGTTCTCAGATAGTTGATGATAGACCATCTATCTTCATCGTCTAATATCTTCTTTTCGTAATTTGGCATTTCATCACGACCAACAAATGATTGGTAATAAAGGACACCATCAGATTGGGCTTGAAATTCTGCATTTTTAAATGAACGAATTGCAGTTTTCATACTCCTAGCCTTAGGTCCATCAGCCTCTCCTTTACCTCCATGGCAAGATTTACAATGCTTAGTAAAAAGCATTTTGCCAATTTTTAATGAACCAGCATCATCTTTCATACTATTTTTCATGTCTTTGTACTTTGCAGGAATTTCCCATGGTCCACCCATTTTTTTATCCTGTGGTAAAGCAAAAGCCATAAATAGGGCTCCAGCAAAAACCAGAGTTAATCCCATGACTATTTTTTTGAATGTTTTCATAATTGTAAGTTTAAGTGATTAAAAATTCCACAATCTTGTAATTGTAAAGCCAATCATAAAATTGTCCATATCAATTTTACTATGGTTATTCACCATGATATCCTGTTGGATTAAACCATTAGAATTACCCATGTAAATTTGGAACGCGTGTGTACTGGTAGAAATTTCGTAACCAAATGAAAAGTTAGGTTCTGGATTTTCATAATTGTCAGCTTCTGAGTCTAAATATCCTAGATCAAGTGGCATATCAAGATTGAAAATGATAGAACCCTGAGGCGAAACTTTAAAACGACCATTGAAGTGTACACCAACTTTATCGTGATACATTCCCTCATTAATTAAATTGTAGTGAGAGAAACTAATACCAGTCTGCAAACTAATAGCATCTGAAAATTTTCGTCCTACTATAACCTGTGCAAAAGAAGATAAGCGATTTGAGGATTTAAAATCATCGTGGAATTGATCCTTATCTCTACCATCAATGGCTAAATTACCGTATACTGCTAGAGCCAGAGGAACTGTATTGTTTCTTGTTTGTTCCAGAATGGTCCATTTTGCATTGAAATCAGTAGTCATTTTATCCTTGGTAACACCGATGCCTACCTGAACATTATTGGCTACAACGTAGCTTAATCCAAGGCGAATGTTTGCACCTGATGCATATAAACCCCAAAGATCAGAACTTCCATTTTCAATAGATCCAAATTTGTGTTGAATGGCAAATTCCAAAGTGTTCACTGGTTGAATAACGGTCGTTTGATTGTCTATTAAATAACCGCTTTCAAATGGTGATCTTACTGGTTTGTCAACCTTCTTGGTTTCCGTTTCAGTCTCTTGAGCTAGAACGCTCCCAAAAGCAAAAACAAGCAGGCATGATAATGTAAATATTTTGGTTCTCATAATTGCATGTGTTTGATTAGTTATCCTTAGCTCCTTCAGTAATCCATGTTAACAGCAGAAGTCGTTCTTGTGAACCCATATTCTGTCCATGACCATCAGTTGATCTTTTATAGACTTCACTATCGGCTGGATTATCTGTATTTATAAAGTTCCCATCCTTTAGGTTATCATAGGCAGAGCCTGTTACTAAAATAGGTGTTCTGCTATCGTGACATCCTATACACTTAGATTGAAAGATAGGTTCGACCTGCGTTGAAAAACTGATCGGATTACCTGGATCAGGTTCTGGAGTTGGAATATCTTCAACAATATAATCGTATTCGCAGGCAACTAATCCAATCATGAAAAGGAAAGCTAGTACTTTGAAATATCTTTTCATATGGTTTTGATTTTAATAAGAATAATAAGATGTTTACTTTATTACTTAACTCATTTTAGTAAGGTGTAGCAATAAGCTTGCCATCTCTGTATCAATTTAATAATGTTTCTTTTTGTGGAAATAGAAACATCCAATTTTATCTGTAAAGGAGTTGTTTAATATTAAATTAAACAACTCCTTACTCTTTTGTATTTAAAAGTTATCCAATCGCTTATTATGGAGCAGGAGTTGGTTCTGCTTCTACAGCCTCAATAGTGTTCTGTAATAATGCTTTTACATACTTAGGATTATGAGCTCCTAAACTACGGTCTTCATCTAAACCTACATAGTTGAAAAATGCACGAGCTTGTACTGTTGGATATACTCCAGGATTTACATGGTATTCACCAGGTAATGTTACGAGTTCAATTATTCCAGTTTCTTCATTTAGTTCATATATTTCCTCTTCTGCGTAACCAACTACGCCTAATCGAACTAATTCGTCTCTTAGAACTTCAAGTTTTGCTCCAACATCAGTTCTAACTCCACCATAATTGAAGTCCGTATTACTAGCGTCGTGGCAAGTGTTACAAGCTAATAATGAAGGTTTCCAAGAGTGTCCGCCTTCGCCTTCTTCAGTATCAAATTCAGCCATATGACAACCTGTACATGAAGCTTGATTTAAATGTTTAGCCTCACCTGCAGTAGGATATTCAACAGAACCAGCAATTTCTGCAAAGCCGATACCAGCTACAACATTAGCCTGAGCACCATGATGAGGTCCCCAATGCGAGCTTGAGATATTGAAAGTATCTTCTCCTGGATTTGTTAAAGCAGGTTCACCTCTTCTTGATTGGTGACAATTAGCACATAAATTTGAGTTACCTTTCAAATCCATAGTCACTGTTTTATCAAATATTGGATTTATAGGCTCCTTAAGTCTTAAAGCATAATCAGTTGCTTCCATTGTCTCGTGTAAGCCATGACAGGTAGCACATTCCCATGCAGTTGGATTTGTGATATTTCCTAACACTTCACCAGTATTAGCAAATTGCACAAAACCTTGGTGTGAGTGACAAGCCGCACACGAAGCACGTCCACCAGCATAGTCTACAGCGTTTATACCACTGCTATGCACAGACATTGAGAATTGTGCATCGATGTTCGCTTTGGTTTCACCAGAGTGACAAGCCAGACATGTGGCATTGCCATCAGTGCCATCAACACCATCTGTGCCATTGGCACCATTTTCGCCATTTAAACCTGCGATACCTGCAGGTCCTTCACAAGCCGCGAATATTGCTGCTACTGATAGTAGTAGAAGCCAAGTCTTAAATTGTTTTCGTTTCATAAGTTAGGGGATTAAAGAATTTATTCCATAAATCTACTGATTGTAAACAAAATATTCCCATTATGGCCTATGACAGTAATCTATTGTAATATTGATTCTTAATATAAAAAGAAGCGATGCATATATTGGTTTGAATTGATATTTATCACTATATTAGAAAATAATTTACCTAAATCCCCTTATATGTTTGGAAAAGGAACTGATGTTTGTTGTGGCTCTTGTCCCCATGCCTGGCCAAATTTTAAGAATTTGACGTCTGTTGAAATGAAAGAAATGAGTGAAAGTCGGTTTCAGTCAAATTTTACTGCAGGCGAAATGATTTTCAAAGCTGGTTCGCCTACATCTAGTGCAGTTTTTCTTTCTTCGGGTATAGCAAAAATATATCTGGAGGGTTTCGATGGGAAAAAAATAATTCTTGGTCTGGTAAAACCAGGATATTTATTAGCAGGGCCTGGAAACTATGTCGACTCAACACATCATTATAGCGTGGTTGCACTTACCGATGTTAGTGCTTGTTTTATTGATATGAATTTGATTAAATCCTATGTCCAGAAAAATCCATTGTTTGCCGAAGGTTATTTAAAAGATATTAGTCTGAAATCATTGCGGATTTTCTATAAAATGATAAGTTTGGCTCAGAAAAAAATGCCAGGGCGAATGGCAGAGGGGCTGCTAGAGCTTGCTGATGATGTGTTTAAGTCTGATGAATTTGCCCCTATTCTATCCAGACAGGAGTTGGGTGAATTTACAGGAATGGCCAAAGAAAATGTTGTTCGTATATTGAAAGAATTCTGCAATGAAGGAATTATTAGCACCAATGGTTCGACGATTACTATAAATGATAAAGAAAAGTTGAAGCTGATATCAGCAAATGGGTAGTTTTATCTTTTGTTTTTTCTGATTCCATAAATGGAAATCACAAATATTCCTACCATTGTAAGTAAACCCCCAATGAATTGAATCTGACTGGGTAGTATTCCCATAAAAATAAAAGAGCCTAGTATGATAAAAAAGCTTCTACTGGTTATAATAAGGGTGACTTTTGAGGCTTCAAGATACTTTAGTGCTGAAAATGTTAGTATGGTACCAAGGAACGGTCCAAATAATGAGCCTATAAAGATATACAATACAGATTCATTACTATAATGTGGTAATTCAAATGTGTAGAAATTATAGAGAACAAAGCCTAGCCATAATGCTATGTTACGATATAAGGTAATCATAGATGAAGGTAGTGTTTTGGCTTTCGATTTTGCCAAAACAAGACTGATCCCATAAAATAGAGCAAAGGTGTAAGTCGCTATACTTGATGGGCTTCTAAGTTCTTTAGATTGAAAGCCAAATTCAGTTACATTTATTAATCCAACCCCAATTATAGTTAAAAGTATACCAGCTATTTCAGGATAAGAGAACCGCTCCTTAAGAAAAAAGAAGCCCAGTATAATAACAAAAATTGGACTTGTATTTGCCAAAAATGAGACGATGGTTGGATTTGGTGTTAATTGAATGGCAATAAAAAATGCTGAGGTTGCGATTAATTCTGAGCAGGCAATTAGGAGTAAAGTTCGTTTTGAAGCTTTAGGTATATCTCTGAATGAGTTGTTATTTTTTCTGTACCAATTGTATAACGTGTTCCATACTAATGCAAGCCCAAACCATAAGATCCCAAAGCTAGCCAAATTCACATCCTTAATTGCAAGCTTACTGAAAATATACACATTCGAAAAAGTGATGGTCGCTAAAAGTGCAATTAAGGCCCCTCTTAGCTGTGTTGATAATACCATTATTAGTGCTTTTTATATCTGGCAAATGTATTTAAGTTTTCTTATTTAATTCTACGTCATGCTTGAAATTATTGAGTCCTAAAGTAAAATGAGAAAAGGTGATTTTGGAGCTTGGAATTTTCAGATTTGATCTGCTGAATTTTCAATTTTAATATCTATTGCTAACTTGCATGACTATGGAGATAAATTTATTATTTGCAATGATAGCGACCTATTTTGTGAACGTTCCTTTTGGTTATGTTCGTCAGGGGCTTAAAAAATATTCAGTAATGTGGTTTGTAGCCATTCATTTACCAATTCCTTTTGTTATTTTATTCCGACACTTTTTTGAAGTAGGTTATGAGATTTTCACCTATCCTTTTATGCTGTTTGCTTTCTTTATGGGACAATTTTCAGGAAAGAAGATTCGCATTTATAGAGTGAAAAAGAATGATATTAAGGTGTAATAAGAATGTATTTGCTTTAAATTATATGGTCTGGCAAACATAGTTTTGTAGTTTTTTCTTTCTCTTCTGAAACTTACGACATGAGTTTCAAAATTCTCAATAATGAAATTACGCATATTACTCTAATTTCTAGAGATTAACTCTTCTTATTACTATTTATACATTTCTTCCTCCTTAAGAAAGCCGTTTCCCGAACATCTGCCTGTACCTTCTCCGTATCAGCTTCGCATCATAACTGGGTTTACCCAGACTTGATCCAGTTTTGATCCAAGCTTGTTCCGGCTTTGTTTCGAACTTAATTATGCTTCGAGGCGTATCCTGATCAACAAAAATAAATTCTAATAAAGAGTATGTTCTGTACTCTTTTTGGGAAAAAAATAGGGTGAACTTAAGTTTTGTATTTAACTGGTTTTATTACAGTTAAACTTGTGATTATACCCTAAGTTTGGTTTTATCGAAGACAGCTTAGTATCCCTGAATTTTACAACTTTGCTTTATAATACATGATCCGAAAATAAATTTCTAATAAAAATGGCTACCTCTTTCGAGATAGCCATTCCATTTTTATTTATTCGACTCTTATAGTCTTTCCTTAATTTTCTTAGTTTCTTCTTCGAAACCTGGCTTCTCCAACAAGGCAAACATATTGCTTTTATATGCTTCAACACCTGGTTGGTCGAATGGGTTAACATCAAGAATGTAACCACTAACACCACAAGCAATTTCGAAGAAATATAGTAACTCGCCAATATAGAATTCGTTTAGCTCAGGAAGCTCAATTCTAATATTTGGAACACCACCGTCAACGTGAGCGAGTTGAGTTCCTAGTTCAGCCATTTTATTCACCTCGTCAACTCTTTTTCCAGCAAGGAAATTAAGTTTATCCAGGTTGCCCTTATCCTTAGGGATAACAACTTTATATTTTGTTTTAGTAATAGAAAGAACCGTTTCGAAAATGTTACGCTGCCCTTCTTGAATATACTGTCCCATTGAGTGCAAATCGCTTGTTAAATCAACACTAGCTGGGAAAATACCTTTGTTCTCTTTCCCTTCACTCTCGCCGTATAGTTGTTTCCACCATTCAGCAATATTGTGAAGTTTTGGGTTGTAGTTCGCTAAAATTTCGATCTCTTTTCCTTTAGAATAAAGAGCATTTCGAGTTGCAGCATAAAGTAAGGCAGGATTCTCATCAAATTCTGTTGCTACAGTATATTCTTGCATTGCTTTCGCACCTTCAACCAATTTTGTGATATCGTGACCTGCTACTGCAATTGGAATCAAACCAACTGGAGTTAGAACAGAAAAACGACCACCAACATTGTCAGGAATAACAAAAGTTTTGTAACCTTCTTGATCAGCTAGAGTACGAAGAGCTCCTTTTGATTCGTCAGTAACAGCAATGATTCTTTCTTTAGCTTCTTCTTTACCTACACCTTCTTCAAGCAATTCTTTTAACAAACGGAATGCAAGAGCAGGCTCTGTTGTTGTACCCGATTTAGAGATGACACAGATTCCGAATTCAATATTCTCAAGAATCTGCATTAGCTCATATAGGTAATCTTCGCTGATGTTTTGTCCAGCGTAAAGGACCAATGGATTCTCGTTGTCTGCCTGAAGCATATCGAAGTTGTTTGCCAAAGCATCGTTTACAGCTTTTGCTCCCAAATAAGATCCGCCAATACCTATTACAACCAGAACTTCAATGCGTTCTTTTAAGTTATTCGCTGTGTCTTGAATATCTTTCAATTCATCAGCTGTAATTTGTGATGGTAAGTTAACCCATCCAGTATATTCGTTGCCTTTACCTGTTCCTTTATGAAGGGCAGTTAAATGCTTTTTACTATCTTCTTTGTACTGGAAAATTTCTTCTCTGTCTACAAAGCTTAAAGTCTTGTCGATACTTAATTTAATATGTTCCATTTTCTTGAAATTAAGTTTCTACTCTGTCCTGAGTTTCATCCCCCTCAAAATTCCACAAGGAAGAGTAGATTTATAATAATTAATTTGATGTTTTTTATCTTAGCTCTTCTGTCAATAAAGCTATTTCTATTGCAGGAGATATACGATCATATAGAATATTGTAAACTGCCATGGTGATTGGCATGTGAACCTTATATTTCTCGTTAATTTCTTTGATACATTTTACAGCATAATAACCTTCGGCAATCATGTGCATTTCGAGTTGTGCCGTTTTTACTGAATAGCCTTTTCCAATCATAGTACCGAATGTTCTGTTACGACTAAATTGTGAATAACAGGTTACCAAAAGATCGCCTAAGTAGGCCGAACTTTTAATATCTCGGGTGATAGGATGAACGGTATCTACAAAACGTTTGATTTCTTGAATAGCGTTGGATATTAAAACCGACTGGAAATTATCTCCATAACGTAAACCATGACAGATACCTGCAGCTATTGCAAAAACATTTTTAAGAACAGCTGCATATTCAGTACCATAAATATCATCTGATGTGGTTGTCATGATATAGGAACACTCTAACTTTTCAGCTAAGAAATCTGCTTTCTCAGAATCCTGACAAGAAATAGTTAGGTATGATAAGCGCTCCATGGCAACCTCTTCAGCATGACATGGTCCGGAGATAACACCGATATTATCAGTTGGAACCTGATAAATATGATGGAAAAAATCTCCAATAATCATGTTCTCATCAGGGACAATACCCTTGATCGCTGAAACGATAAATTTATCCTTAAGCTGAACCGTTAGTTTTGATAAGGCATTCTTTAAAAAAGCCGATGGAATAGCGAATATGATCAGATCTGAATCTTCAACAATTTGATTGATGTCGTTGTAAAAATGAATTTTATCGATTTCGAACTCAACGTCAGTTAGATAGCGAGGGTTGTGGCCTAATTTTTTAAATTGGGAACTTGTCTCAACATTTCTCATATACCAGTTGAGTTCTACATTATTTTCCCTAAGGATTTTTGCAATGGCAGTAGCCCAACTTCCTCCACCAATAATGGCTATTTTAGAAGATTTGTTCATGTAATAGGTTTTGGTTCTCAATTGTATTATGCAGATGTGTAAGATTCATCATGCAATTGGTTTTCAAGGCCTTGGTGTTTGATGACTCTATAACTTTTTATAGAATGACCTTGAAGAAATATGATAGTTCTTTCTTAGAACAGTTTCATGAATTGGATGATTAAAACAGTGGAGCCTGAACTAAATCAAGCTCCAAGGTTTAGTCTTATATTTATAGATGATCAAGCTAACCAGCCAGCTACTTCGTCTTGGCTTGGGTTAGTTAATCCCATCTTATTTTTCTTGTTGATCCCACAAATTTCTTGGTGGAATTTTGTTGCTTTCTCTCCTTTGATAGCAGCAACGGTTTGGTATCCTGCTTTACGAATCACTTCAACCCATTCCTTAGAAATACCTAAGTCAACGAATTTTTCGTCACCATCAACTACAGCCTTCTTTTCTGGTCGCATTTGTGGGAAGAACAATACATCTTGAATAGAGTGAGAATCTGTCATCAACATGGTTAATCGGTCTATACCAATACCCATACCTGATGTTGGAGGCATACCATATTCCAGAGCACGTACAAAGTCCATATCAATGAACATCGCTTCGTCATCGCCATCAGCACCTAATTTTAGTTGCTCTTGGAAACGCTCCAATTGGTCGATAGGATCGTTAAGCTCAGAGTATGCATTACAAACTTCTTTACCATTAACCATCAACTCGAAACGCTCTGTTAATTCTGGATTCTCGCGATGTTTTTTACACAATGGTGACATCTCAACAGGATAATCGGTAATAAATGTAGGCTGTATGTATTGGCCTTCACACTTCTCTCCAAAAATCTCATCAATCAATTTGCCTTTACCGAACGTTTCATCAACGTCGATATTTAATTCTTTACAGAATCCACGTAATTCTTCAACGGACTTGCCAGTGATATCAAAACCAGTAAAGTGCTTGATAGAATCGGTCATTGAGATACGTTTGAAAGGACGTTTAAAGTCAATTTCTTTATCTCCTAGACCTAGTTTTGTTTTTCCGTGAAGATCAAGAGCAACTTTCTCAATCATCTCCTCCGTAAAGTCCATCATCCAGTTGTAGTCTTTGTAGGCTACATAAATTTCCATTACAGTAAATTCTGGATTATGAGTACGGTCCATTCCTTCGTTACGGAAGTCTTTTGCAAACTCGTAAACACCATCGAAACCACCTACGATTAGACGCTTTAGGTAAAGCTCGTTGGCAATACGCATATATAAAGGAATATCCAATGCGTTGTGATGTGTCTCGAATGGACGAGCTGAAGCTCCACCAGGAATCGCTTGTAATATTGGCGTCTCAACTTCAAGGTAACCTTTGCTATTAAATAGCTCACGCATTGAGTTGATAATTTGAGAACGCTTGATAAATGTATCTTTTACCTTTGGGTTAACAACCAAATCAACGTAACGCTGACGGTAACGCATCTCAGGATCAGTAAAAGCATCGTATACTTTTCCGTCTTTTTCCTTTACGATAGGAAGTGGACGTAATGATTTTGATAGAACAGTTAGTTCAGAGGTGTGGACAGAAGTTTCGCCCACCTTAGTTTTAAAAACGTATCCCTTAACTCCTATGAAGTCACCAATATCCAAAAGTTTTTTGAATACCGTGTTGTAAAGAGTTTTATCCTCATCCGGGCAAATGTCGTCACGGCTAATATAGACCTGAATTCGACCATTTGCATCTTGAAGTTCAATAAAAGAAGCCTTCCCCATAATACGGCGGCTCATGATTCTACCTGCAAGGACAACTTCCTGATAATTATTCGCCTCAGGATCGAAATTCTCAAGAATTTCGTCGCTATACACGTTTACCTTGTACTCGGCAGCAGGGAATGGATCAATTCCTAAAGCCTGAAGTTCTTTCAGGGAATTTCTTCTAATAACTTCTTGCTCACTAAGTTCTAACGTATTCATCTCTAATCTAATAATGTTAATTTGGATGCAAAGATATAATAATATGCGCAAAATATTAAGAGCAACTGCTTTAGTTAAGAGGAAATCAGCGATTTATTTCTTATAATTGCCGAAAATTAGACGGTATTTAGAATCTTTAAAAATAAAGTTTTTTAATCTGTTAGAGGATAGTTGATCTTTTTTTAGAATTACAGCCTTTTTTTAGACTCAAAAATATAAATTTGCATTCAATCTGTAATTCTAACTAAGTTGTTGGGATTGAGTTTTGAAACAATTAATTAAAGGGTTTGGATTAAACTTTTTTTATAGAAAGATTAATAGAAATTATTCTTAACGGATCAATGATTCGTTCCAAATGTGAATGAAGTAAATATTGAGAAAATGAAGATGAAAAGAAAACCAGATTGGTTGAAAATACAATTGCCAATGGGCGATGATTACTCATATGTGAATGGAATAGTTCGTGATCACGGTTTACATACGATTTGTTCTAGCGGGAAATGCCCGAATGTTGGAGAATGTTGGGGTAATGGTACTGCAACTTTCATGATTCTAGGAAATATTTGTACCAGAGCTTGTAAATTCTGTAATGTAAAAACGGGTAAGCCACTTGAGGCAGATTGGAAAGAGCCTCGTCGTTTAGCTAAATCAATCAAGTTGATGAAGCTAAAGCATGCTGTCATTACTTCTGTAGATCGTGATGATCTTGAAGATGGCGGATCGGGCATTTGGGCTGAGACTATCAGAGCTATCAGAAAAGACAACCCGACTACGACCTTAGAAGTTTTAATCCCAGATTTCAACGGTAAGCAGGAAGATATTCAGCGAGTAATTGATGAAAAACCAGAAGTCATTTCTCATAATCTTGAAACGGTACGTCGATTAACGCCTGAAGTGCGTAGCCGTGCTAAATATGATTTAAGTTTGCAGGTATTAAAGCAAATTGCAGATGCAGGTATTGTTACTAAATCGGGTATTATGCTTGGTTTGGGCGAAACTGAAGAGGAAATTTATCAAGTAATGGATGATTTATTGGCTATTGGTGTTAAGGTTATGACCATCGGGCAATATTTACAACCATCGCGTCAGCATTTGACGGTAGAAGAGTATGTGACTCCAGAAACCTTCAAGAAATACGAGACTGTTGGTTTGGAGAAAGGGTTTACATTTTGCGAGAGTTCGCCTTTGGTGAGATCATCATATCATGCAGAACGACATGTAAAAGCTTTTGATCTTAAGGATTTAGTTCGAAAATAAGTTTTGATTACAGATTGATATAAACAATAAACACAATTTTTTGAGATGAGTAAAGTCACCGTATTTCGCGATCTGTCTTCTATAGATTATAAAGAAGCTTGGGATTATCAGGAAGAGCTATTCGATGAGGTTTTAAAATCGAAGCAAGCTAATTCTGATCTGCCAGCAGAAAAAAAGAAACTTAGTAATAATTATCTTTTATTTTGTGAACATCCTCATGTGTACACTATAGGGAAAAGTGGTAAAGAACAGAATATGCTGCTTGATATGCTTCAATTACAAGCTAAGAATGCTACTTTTCATAAAATTAACAGAGGCGGGGACATTACTTATCATGGACCTGGTCAAATAGTCGGTTATCCTATCCTAAATTTGGAAACTTACGATATGGGAATCAAAAGCTATATCGATAATCTTGAACAGGCTGTTATCAATTGTATTGCTGATTATGGATTAGAAGGACATCGACTTGAAGGTGCCACAGGAGTTTGGTTGGATATTGATAAACCCACTGTCAGAAAGATCTGTGCCATAGGTGTTCGCGTAAGCCGATGGGTTAGTATGCACGGTTTTGCTTTTAATGTTAATACAGATTTGGACTACTTTGGATATATAAATCCATGTGGTTTTCAGGACAAAGGAGTTACCTCTTTAAAAAAAGAATTGGGTAAAGAGCTTGATATCGAGGAAGTAAAACATAATTTGAAAAATCATATTGCCGTCTTGTTTGATATGACGTTTAAAAATGACTAATTTCCCGATCTAAAGACTGAATTATGGATAAAAGATGGGTAATCAATGAGCCGGGAGATGAGGAAACGATTGAGTCGCTTTCTAAATCATTAGGAGTCGATGAAGTTGTTGCAAATTTGCTTGTACAAAGAGGAATCCAAACTTTTGACGAAGCAAAAGCCTTTTTCCGACCAAGTCTCGACGATTTGCATGATCCATTTTTAATGAAAGATATGGATAAGGCTGTGACCAGATTGGTAGCAGCCTTAAACAATCAAGAACGAATCATGATCTATGGCGATTATGATGTCGATGGAACAACATCAGTAGCTTTAGTTTATACCTTCCTAAAAAAACATTTCGATTATATAGATTATTACATTCCGGATCGTTATTCAGAAGGATACGGTATCTCCTTAAAAGGAATAGACTTCGCAGCAGAAAGCAACGTGACTTTGGTAATCGCATTAGACTGCGGTATTAAAGCCATGGGAAAGATTGCTTACGCTAAAGAAAAGGGCGTTGATTTTATTATCTGTGACCATCATACCCCTGATGATGTTTTACCTGAGGCGGCAGCTGTTCTTGATCCCAAACGTGTAGACTGTGATTACCCATGTGATTGCCTTTCGGGCTGTGGTGTTGGTTTTAAGTTGATGCAAGGTTTGAGTCAACAACTTAATTGGCCTTTTGAGAATCTTATTCCTTTACTTGATTTAGTTGCTGTAAGTGTGGCATCAGATATTGTTCCCATTGTTGGGGAGAATCGTGTTTTAGCACATTTTGGTTTAATTCAGTTGAATAAATATCCTCGATTAGGACTGAAAACTATCATGAATCTATCTGGTGTTACTAAGGATCTATCTGTAAATGACATCGTCTTTAAAGTTGGCCCGAGAATTAATGCTGCTGGTCGTATTCAATCGGGGCGTCATGCGGTTCAACTTTTAATTGTTGAAGAAGAAGATGCTGCAATACTGATTGGCGATAGCATAAACATTATGAACGAAGATCGTAAAGAGCTGGATCATACGATTACCGATGAGGCCTTGG
This sequence comes from Ancylomarina sp., assembly GCF_041555295.1. Classification (NCBI taxonomy): domain Bacteria; kingdom Pseudomonadati; phylum Bacteroidota; class Bacteroidia; order Marinilabiliales; family Marinifilaceae; genus Ancylomarina; species Ancylomarina sp. The sequence continues at coordinate 19,116 of NZ_JBFFKR010000010.1, forward strand.
AGCGATTGAATAAAGCTGAGAAAACCGAATCGAAAAAAAGTACCGTTCTTTTTGATAGAAATTGGCATAAAGGTGTTATTGGTATCGTTGCATCGAGAATGATTGAAACCTATTACCGTCCGACTGTTATTTTAACAGAATCTAATGGGATGGCAACAGGATCTGCACGCTCGGTTGTTGGTTTTGATTTGTATCAAGCTGTATCAGCATGTAGTGATCTGCTAGAAAATTTTGGTGGTCACAAGTATGCTGCTGGTCTCACAATGAAGCTTGCAAACGTTAAGGAATTTCAACAACGATTCGAAGAGTATGTTCAGAACAATATTTCTGATGACATGTTGGTTCCTCAAATTAAAATTGATGCCAGAATCAAGCTTTCAGATATTAGCCCTAAGTTTTACCGTTTGTTAAAACAATTTGAGCCTTTTGGGCCTAAGAATATGACACCTGTTTTTATTAGTGAAGATGTCGTTGATTATGGCTATTCACGTCAAGTTGGTAAGAATAAGGAGCATCTAAAGTTATCCGTTGTTGATGATATTCGTGATGCCAAGGTTGTGAGTGGTATTGGATTTCAAATGGGTAAAATGTATCCTAAGATTTCAAATGGGACACCTTTCAATGTTTGTTATTCTTTACAGGAAAATGAATATATGGGTAAGGTAGAAACTCAAATGATGATTCGTGACCTGAAAATATCCTAGGCTTTTTCAACCATATGTTTTAACTCAATTTCCTTTTCGCTTACGATATAAGCAATAATGTCTTTCATAAAAGAATGGAATTCGCTTTCAAGAGCATCATAGTTTTCTAATAGAATATCTATAGCAAAGTCTGTCTTATCTGGCAGACTGGTATATCGAACCATGATATTTAGAGCCGTTCTCAGGCCTTCTATCTCCGCATAAGTTTCTAATCTTCTGCTCTGAATAAGAAAAGGTAGGAAGAGCTTTACTCTGTTAGGAAGAACCAAGTAGTTCTTCACCAAAACCTCATGACATTGAGTAACGAATTTATCAAGACTGACCTGGTGATATTGCTCCCAATTCTTCGCAAGAAAATGATCATAGATTAAATCTGTGATAACACCTGAGTACTTTCTGTAAACCTCCCGAAAATATTTCCCACTCTGGCTAACTAATGGATGTGTATCGGTATAAAAATCAATGGATCGATGTAGAAGAATACCTTTCTGAATTTCAGATCTGTAGTTTTCATGCTTTCTCCCTTTCACATAATCAGCCATAAAGTTACCAACCATTATTTTTTCAGATTCGCCAGAAAGGTAGAGATGAGCTAAGAAATTCATGAAAATGTTTTTAATTTCTTATGAAGATAAGCTTTCGGATGAAAGTTTGATAGATCTTCAACTCATATATTGCATAAGTTTCCTCAAAATATCAAGATGATATAAAATATAGAATTTTGAATTAAAAGTCAAGTTTTTCATCAATGTTAAGTAACAGTCTTTAGGTGAGGAATTTAAATTTCGTCTTTGTCATTTAAAAGTATAAATTTAAGGGGATGGAACATATTGTTCTATTTAAGCTTGAAAATTTCATGAGTATTAACTTTTAAAACACGGAGGTTTAACATGGCAATTAAAAAGGTAATTATCATTGGTGCTGCAGGTCGTGATTTTCACAATTTCAACACCTATTTCAGAAACAATCAGGATTATAAGGTTATAGCTTTTACGGCTGCTCAAATTCCCGACATTGATGGGCGTAAGTATCCTGCACAATTAGCGGGTGGTCTTTATCCGGAAGGTATTCCAATTTTTGCAGAAGAGGAATTAACACAACTGATTAAAGTGCACGAAATTGATGATTGTGTCTTCTCTTATTCTGATGTTTCTTATCAGAAAGTGATGAATATGAGTGCTATTGTTAATGCGGCTGGAGCTAATTTTAAATTGTTAGGTCCATCTGATACCATGATTAGAAGTCGTAAACCTGTCATTGCTGTTGTGGCAACTCGTACGGGTTGTGGTAAATCACAAACGTCACGTAAGGTTATTGAAGAATTGATGACTAAAGGATTAAGAGTTATAGCAATTCGTCATCCTATGCCTTATGGCGATTTGGTTGCTCAAAAAGTACAGCGCTTTGCAACTATTGCGGATTTAAAGAAGCATAATTGTACCATTGAGGAAATGGAAGAATATGAACCTCACGTAAGTCGTGGAAATATTATATATGCAGGAGTTGATTATGAAGCTATTATTCGTGCCGCCGAAAATGATCCAGCAGGTTGTGATGTCATTCTTTGGGATGGTGGGAATAATGACTTTTCGTTTTACAAGCCTGACTTAACTATTACGGTAGTCGATCCACACCGACCAGGAGCTGAATTGTCATACTATCCAGGTGAAGTGAATTTACGTCTAGCAGATGTTGTTGTCATTAACAAGATGGATTCTGCATCACCAGAAGGGATACAAACTGTTCGTGAGAGTATAGCAAAAGTTAATCCTAGTGCCGTTGTTGTTGATGCTGCTTCACCTATATTGGTTGATAAACCCGAAATTATAAAGGGTAAACGTGTCCTGATTGTTGAAGATGGGCCCACTTTAACTCATGGTGAAATGAAGATTGGTGCTGGAACAGTAGCCGCTCGGAAGTTTGGTGCATGTGAGGAAGTTGATGCACGTCCATATCTAGTGGGTAAGCTTAAGGAAACTTTCGATATTTATCCAAAAATTGGTAGTATTCTTCCTGCTATGGGGTATTCCGATCAGCAATTGAAAGATTTAGAGGCTACAATAAATGGCTGCGATTGTGATTCTGTGATTATCGGAACACCAATCGATCTGAATCGAATTATTAATATTAAGAAGCCAACGACTCGTGTTTATTACGATTTGGAAGAGATTGGTTATCCTAAACTATCTCATATTATCAATCAATTTGTAAAAAAGCAAGAACTTAGTGGCGAAGCTGTTAATTAAGTTAATGTTTTAGAAAATGAAAAGGGAGTGTATCATGCACTCCCTTTTCTATTTTATCTAATTGTTCAGACTCAATTCCTCATTAGGAATTAAAACCGGAGCAACTTTGACCTTACTACCTTTTATAGCTCTCGATTTATCTGGTAAAATCAGGTTTAGAATAACGCCAACTATTGAAGCTAAACCAATTCCTGCCAATGAGAAGGTACCATATGAAATTTGAGCACCACCAATACCAACAGTTAAGATTATTGAGATAATAACCTGATTTCTTGTTTTGCTAAAGTCAGCTTTGGCATCAATAAGGGTTTTAATACCAATACTAGCAATCATACCGAAAAGAAGAAGCATGATACCTCCTAAGACTGCCTGTGGGATTGTTTTTAAGAAAGCACTTACTTTTCCAATTACTGAAAAAAGAATTGCTGTAATGGCAGCTATTCTCAAAATAACTGGATTCGTAATTTTAGTCAATGCAATAGCACCTGTAACCTCTGAGTAGGTCGTATTTGGTGGTCCACCGAAGAAACCTGCAAAAGCAGTCGCAACACCATCACCTAAAATAGTTCGGTGTAAGCCGGGTTTCTTAACAAATTCTTTATTGGCGACCCCACCAATTGCATACATGTCACCAACATGCTCGATAACCGGAGCAACAGCAACAGGTAGCATATATAGAATAGCTCCCCAAGAAAATTCAGGTCTTACAAATTCAGGTAAAGCAATCCAAGAAGCCTCTTGGATAGGTGTGAAATCAACAGCACCCAATGCGATTGAAAGAATATAACCAATAATGATTCCGCAGAAAATAGGAATTAGTTTCATTATTCCCTTTGCATACACAACAATTAAGACTGCTGTAAGCAGTACAACTGAAGCGATTATCCAATTGGTTTTGGCCATATTCACAGCTACTGGAGCAAGTGAAAGTCCAATAATCATGATAACGGGGCCAACAACTACAGCTGGAAAAATCTTCTCGATTACTCCAAGTCCCCAAACTTTGATGATGCCTGACACAATACCGTAAACAACACCTACAGCAATAAGTCCAGAGAGAGTTCCTGCATATCCGTATAGTTCAGTTGCTGCCACAATTGGAGCGATAAAGGCAAAACTACTGCCTAAAAAAACAGGAACCATACCCTTTGTTATCAAATGAAAGATAAGGGTGCCGACTCCTGCTGTGAATAGTGCTACTGCCGGATCAATACCGACTAAAAGAGGAACGAGAACTGTTGCTCCAAAAGCAACAAATAAAAACTGTACCCCTAATACGATTTTCTTTGCGGGACTTTGGTAGCCCACATCTGAATTTCCTGATGAGATCATTAAAATGGTTTTAATTGTAAAAACAAACTCGGCAAAGATAGTCAGGAAGTGCTGATTCCCAAATATAAATATCTCTCAATATTAAAGTTTTATCCCGCAATGCTTTGCGTAAGGGGAGGGATCGGTTTATCTAAAATGATCTGTTTTGAACTTTTAAGAAATTCTTATGATTATAGACTCTTTTCTTCTTGCCTTGTTAATCACTTGAAGAGGTCTATTCTTCTATAAATTTTTCTACTTTTGTTATTCGAAATTCCTAGACGAGTAAAATCTTAAATTTGTACCCAATATAAATTGGGACTTTAATTTTTAATTAACTGATGAAGGTTCATACTGACTTAAATAATTTTTCTGCCTTAAATCCTGTTGTCACCATTGGTACATTCGATGGGGTGCATCTTGGGCACAAAAAGGTGATTAAACGTCTTCAGGAATTGGCTAAAGATGTTAATGGCGAAACAGTCATATTTACATTCTACCCACATCCACGCTTGGTTTTGAATACCCATCAGGATGAGTTACGCTTGATAAATACTTTAGAGGAGAAGAAAATTCTATTAGAAGCCGCTGGTGTTGATCATCTGGTTGTATACCCCTTTACAAAAGAGTTTTCAAAGCTTTCGTATACCGATTTTGTAGAGAAAATATTAGTTGGACAGATCGGTATGAAGTCTTTGGTTGTTGGTTACGATCACAAATTTGGACACAAACGCAAGGGAACATACGAAGACCTTAAAGTTTATGCTGACCAGCTTAATTTCAATATTGAGCAATTGGATGTTTTAAATGTAGATGCTATAGATATCAGCTCGACTAAGATAAGACAAGCCCTAGCCGAAGGAGATATAGAAACAACAAATAAGTATTTAGGCCACCGCTATTTTATCAAAGGTATAGTTGTTGATGGAAAAAAAATAGGTCATGAAATTGGTTTTCCTACAGCAAATATTGATCCTCAAGAAAGTTATAAGCTAGTACCCAAAGATGGTGTTTATGCTGTAAAGGTGGAGATTGAAGATGTGATATACACAGGTATGTTGAATATTGGCTTTCGTCCTACCGTCAATCATCAAATGGATAACCGTTCAATTGAGGTGAATATTTTTGACTTCGACGAAAATATCTACTATAAGAATATTAGTATTTATTTTTATAAGCGTATTCGAAATGAGCAAATGTTTAAAGGAATAGATGCTTTGAAAGAGCAACTTGTGAAAGATAAAGAAACAGTATTGGAGTTCTTTAAGTAGAAATATATCCAAACTTATAATATAAAAGCCGCTAGATTATTAAAATCTAGCGGCTTTCGTTTTAAATATTGAATTCAGATGATCACCTATGATTTATAGTGCATCACTAGTTTCTAATTTTTTAGAAGTCGGTTTTTCTGTTTTACTAACTGTTTCAGATTCAGTTTTAATTCTCATACCGTAGAATGATCTGTATACAAAGAACAAACCGATAGCTAAGAAAACGACACCAATATAAGGTGCTATATTAGTTGTTCCTGTTTTGTCTGCCTTAACAATGAGTTCAATAGCAATCTCTGAAGCTAGTAGACCAAATAAAGTTGAGAACTTAATTACAGGATTTAGAGCTACTGATGAGGTGTCTTTATACGGATCACCAACTGTATCACCGATGATTGTTGCATCGTGAAGTGGGGTATTCTTCTCTTTTAAATCAACCTCAACTACTTTCTTCGCATTATCCCATGCACCACCAGCATTGGCCATATACATAGCTTGAAATAAGCCGAATATTGCAATGGAAATCAGATAAGAAACAAAGAAATTAGGGCTGAAGAATGCAAAAGCTAAAGTCAAACTTAAGATGACAGCAAAGATATTCCACATACCTGTTTGGGCATATTGAGTACAAATCTTCACAACATTCTTTGAGTCTTCTATGTCTGCTTCCGATTTGGTAAGATCGATGTTCTTTTTTATGTACTCAACAGCACGATAAGCACCAGTTGTAACTGCTTGCATTGATGCACCAGAGAACCAGTAAATAACAGCACCACCAGTAATTAATCCAAGAATTACAGAAGGATCGGTTAGTTCAATTTGCAATAAAGATTCACCGTTAGAAAGAATCGTCTTTTTAAGTAAAAGAATAATCGCAAAAATCATTGTAGTTGCACCAATAACAGCAGTTCCAATTAATACAGGCTTAGCTGTTGCTTTAAAGGTATTTCCAGCTGAGTCATTTTCTTCCAGATTATGCTTTCCAGTTATAAAATTAGGTTCAAAACCAAAATCCTTTTTAATCTCTTCTTTAATATTAGGGATTTTTTGAATTTGAGAAAGTTCAAATACAGATTGCGCATTATCGGTTACAGGACCGTAACTATCAACAGCAATGGTAACAGGTCCCATTCCCAGGAATCCAAAAGCAACTAAACCAAAGGCAAAAATAGCAGGATATTCTCCAAATAGACTTAAATCCTGAACAATATAGAAAGACATAGCCATCAGAGCCATCATGACCATTCCTTTCCAGAAAGCAGAGAAATTACCAGCTACCATTCCTGATAAGATAGTTAAAGAGGCACCCCCTTCGCGGGAAGCAATCACAACTTCTTGCACGTGACGCGATTTAGAGCTGGTAAATGCCTTAGTTAATTCAGGGATAATTGCCGCAGCCAGTGTTCCACAAGAAATAATGCTGGATAATTTCCACCATAGGCCTTCAGGTAGGTCGTTGATTAAAGCATAACTTAATGCATAGGTAACAACTATGGATACAATTGATGTAATCCAAACCAACGAAGTTAAAGGAGATTCAAAATCAAAATGTTCTTCTTTAGCAAAGCGTATTTTTGCAATGGCCTGATTGATTAGATATGAGAAAACTGAGGTGAAAATCATTAAGACACGCATGGCAAAAATCCATACAATAAGAGTTGATGCAAATTCAACATTAGGAATTATTCCTGTTTCACCAAACATTAGGATAATGAATGTGATAAGAGCAACACCTGTTACACCATAAGTCTCAAAACCATCAGCAGTAGGACCAACGCTATCACCAGCATTGTCACCTGTACAGTCAGCAATTACACCTGGGTTACGTGGATCATCTTCATCAATTTTGAAAACAATTTTCATCAAGTCGGCCCCAATGTCAGCAATCTTAGTAAAGATACCCCCTGCAATTCTCAAGGCAGCTGCCCCTAAAGATTCACCAATTGCAAAACCAATAAAACAAGCTCCAGCGCTCTCGCCTGGAATAAAAAGAAGGATGGCAATCATCATAATCAGCTCAACGCAGATTAAAAGAAGACCTACACTCATTCCTGCTTGTAAAGGAATTGACATCACATCGAAAGGTAGTTTCTTAAGAGCTGCAAATGAGGTTCTACTATTTGCATAAGTGTTAATACGAATACCAAACCAAGCAACACCATAGGATCCTAAAATACCAAGTACAGTCCAAAGTAGAATGAGCATTGTTTTAGGAACTGACATGTGCGCCAAGGCAAGGAAGTAATATGAAATGGCAACGCCAATAATGGCAAACAAGATAATTAGAAACTTACCTTGTTGTAATAAATAGGTCTTACAGGTTTCGTAAATAATGTTTGAAACCTTTGCCATAGAATGATGCACAGGTAATTTCTTGATTTTATTGAATTGTACCATTCCGAATAAAAGGCCCAAGACAATAACGACAATACCATAAAGAAGTAGGTCCCATCCATTAACTCCACCAAGTCCATTAAAGACAGATTGCCTTAAGTTTGGCACGACCAGATCTGCTTCGCTGGCAAAACTGTTTATTGGAGCCAGAAGAAGGGCCAATACAGGTAGTAATAATAATTTTCTCATAGGTTTTCAGTTAGATTTTTTTTTTGAGTAGCGACTGAAAATATGCAATATTACTATGGACTACAAGATGTTTTTGTGAAAATTATGGCAAGCAGAAAATTTTGTTGATTTGCTTTGTGTTCTGATTTTTATATCTTTAGTATGTGAAGATTAGTTTTTTAACTAAGGTGTCTTTTTTTCTTCAATCTTCAGATTTTATTTTCTAGCTTGTGATTATAATTAGATTTCGAATTTACTAAACAGTTTTGTGTTTTTAAATTGGAGTGATTGTAATTCTTTATTTACTGCGTGATCTAATTTGTAACACGAATTTCTTTGGTTTCGGAATTGTATATGACTTTGTAATTTCTCAAGGAATACTTTGCAGGCCCTTTATGAATCTGACCTCCGCTTAGAAAAACAAATTCACTCTCGCAGATAGGGCAAATGCCAAGGAGATCATTTTCTTTACTGACTTCAATGTGTTCTTCAGAGTTAACATCAAGAGTACAGGTTGCATCCATAGCAATAAAGCCATCTCCAGTATTTACTATATAAATACCATGGTTTCCATATCCAGCAGAAGAATTAAACCCATCTTCAGAATCAAAATAGATACCTGTTCCAATTTTTTCTAATTCTTGGTGCCAAATTCTATTAGTTTGAAAATTAATTCGAGTATATGGAACAATTTCATTAATGTTGGTAGAATCCTTGCTACAAGAAGAAAAAGAAGTTAATATCAGTATGAATAGGAAAAAATAATGTAAATTTGATTGTCTTGATTTCATGGAAGTTCACTTTTTTGATCGGGCTTAAAAATAAGAATTAATAATTCAAGTATGGACGATAATTGGGGAAATATACTCTATCTCATTTTAATGGCCTTGTTTGTTATAGTAGGAGCTCTTAAGAAAAAGAAGAAACCAGAAAATTTTGAGAGTACTGCAGGTGAAAGGGCTGAAGATGAAATGCCAGTTGGCATTGAGAATCTATTTGATACAATATTAGGAGCAAATACTTTTACTCCACAGGCGGAACATCCTTATCAAATGATGCAAGATGAATTTGTAGACGAAGAGGATGACGCATTACCAAGTTTTGAACCGACAGTTGAATCAAAGAGGTTTAACTCTCCTAAAGAAGTTGTTGTAGAGAAGTTAATAGAGGATGAGGAAGATATTGAAGAAAATGAGGAGTTTAATTGGAGACAAGCTATAATTTACAAGGAAATATTGGATAGGAAGTATATCTAATTAAGTTTTTTAGTACTTTTATATCAGTGCCAATTCATTATAGTGAGGGTGTATTTAATTTAAATGTATATATTTGCACCTGAAAGAGTTCCGCGATGCAGGGATTCTTTTTTGTTTTTATATCAAGTGAGCAATATATGGCTAAATTGGTATAATAAGATAAAATAAACGATAGAAAAAAATAATAGGAGGATTTATGTCTAAATATTCATACATAACCGCAGAAGGTTTAAAAAAATTACAAGCAGAATTAAAGCATTTAGAGACTTTTGAGCGTCCTGAAATTTCCAGACAAATTGGAGAAGCTATTGATAAGGGTGACTTGTCAGAAAATGCGGAATACGATGCTGCAAAAGAAGCTCAAGGATTACTTGAAGCTAAGATTTCACAATTAAGAACGATTGTGGCAAATAGTCGTATCATCGATGAGAGTAAAATTGATACGTCTAAAGTTCAGATGTTGAATAAAGTGACTATTAAAAATCAAAAGAATGGTGCTGTTATGACCTATACTTTGGTGTCTGAAACTGAGGCTGACTTTAAGCAAGGTAAGTTGTCTATCAACACGCCTATAGCTAAAGGTTTAATTGGTAAGGTTATTGGCGATGTGGTTGAAATTACTGTGCCTAATGGTGTTATCCCTTTTGAGATTGTCGATATAACAATGTAATTTGTATCTTTTTAAGGATTAAATAAAAAATAAGAGCTATGTCAACACTTTTCACCAAGATTGTAAATGGCGAAATTCCTTGCCATAAGATTGCAGAAGACGATCAGTATTTTGCTTTTCTGGATATTAGTCCATTGGCAATGGGACATACCCTTGTGATTCCTAAGGCAGAAGTCAACTACATTTTTGATTTGGAAGATGAAGTTTTAGCTGGATTGAATATCTTTGCTAAACGTGTGGCTAAAGCTGTTGAGAAATCAATAAAATGTAAGCGAATTGGTGTAGCCGTTATCGGTCTTGAAGTGCCACATACACATATTCACTTGGTGCCTTTGAACGCGATTGGAGATTTGAGTTTCTCAAATCCTAAATTAAGCCCTTCTCAAGATGAACTGGCTGAAGTTGCTGAGAAAATTCGTAAGAACTTTGAGTAAACAAACCTAGATGGTTTTATAGATACTTTTAGCCGCCAATGTGCGGCTATTTTTATGGCCAAATTCTAGATTTCACTTAACTCTTTCAGGATTTTTATTGATAAAGTCAGACCATGAGTTGGACTTTTTTGATCCTAATATTGGATTAGCCTGAAAGAAATGACAGAGAGCAATTGCAATAGCATCTGTTTCGTCAGAACTAGTGGGGAAGTTAGGAATATTAAAGTAGCGCTCCATTATGGTTGCCATTTGTTCCTTGGAGGCGGTTCCTGTTCCAGTTACAGACAATTTTATTTTTTTAGGAGCATATTCTGTAATTGGAATATCACGTTGCAAAGCAGCAGCAATACATACACCTTGCGCACGCCCAAGTTTTAGCATGGATTGAACATTCTTACCAAAAAATTGCGATTCAATAGCTAATTCATCAGGTTGATATTCATCAATTACTTGAAGAGTTCGCCTGAAAATTCGTTGAAGTTTTAAATAAGGATCACCAAGTTTTTTAAGATCCAGAGTGCCCGAAATTAAAATTACAGGTTTTTTTTCAACGACTTTAAGCAAGGCATACCCCATGCAATTTGTACCTGGGTCAATCCCCATAATAATTCTATCGTTGCTCAAACCTTTTGTTTTTTAGTTGTGATTTTTTGAAGAAGGATGCCTGTTACTATGATAGCGAGGCCTACCCATGTGCTAAGATATATAGTTTCTCCGATAAATAGGTTAATCAGAAAAAGGGAAATGAATGGGCTTATGAAGACTAAATTCCCAATCTTATCTGTGCTTATTGAAAGTTTCATGGCTCTGAGCCAAAATATATAGGCTATGCCACATTCAACCAATCCAATATAAATTGCAGCTCCAAGACTTTTGTAATCTGGCCAATTGAATTCACCCAAAATAAATAAAGCGATGAGGCTATAGATCGCTCCAAAAAGAAAATTTAAGAATAGCTTGTGAAGATCTTTACGATTATCTTTTGTGTTGAAAATCCAAAATAAAGCCCAAATAATTGAACTGCCAAGAGCCAAGATAATTCCCCAGGAGTTGGGTGTTTCTATACTTGTAAAAGAACCCTTGTTGGCTATAATAACAACACCTATAAAGCTTAGGAGAATGCAGGCAATACTTTTTATCCCGATTTTTTGTTTCAGAAGTGGGATAGAGAGTAGAACAAGCGTAATGGGCCAAATATAATTTAAACTCAGTGCTAATTGGGCCGATAGTAAAGAATAGGCTTTTAGTAGAATAAAGTAGTAAAGAAAAGGGTTGAGAAAGCCTAATAGAGCGGAATGAAGTAATTCTGATTTAGGCGTTCTCAAAGCTATCTTTAAATCTCCTTTAGAAAAGAGGATTAAGGCAATAAAGATCATAGCAACCATCGCTGAAATAGCCAATAGATGGACATAGTTCATCCCCCTAAGGGCAATTTTAAAAGCTGTTGCAACGGTCGACCATGATAAGATTGCTGACAGAGCAAAAATATAGGCTTGTGTTTGTTTCTTCAAAATTCAGGTTTTGAATTGATATGTGATCTTTTGCAATAATCTAGTGATTTACGCCATGCTCAAACATAGTCGATGAAAAGGTCAGGATATTTGTTTGAAACTTTGCTATAAATATAGCTAAACATCTTGGTTCAAAATCTTCACGATATTTATCAAGTTGGGCTTTATTTTTGAAGAAAAGCTGTAAAGAATAAGTTTGACTGCCATCTTCTTGTTGCACCATCACTTTAGAAAAATAATTTTGTGAGAAAGTTCCGGTTTCTTTAACTAATGGAATGAATTTGTCTGTCATCCATTTGCAAAAATCGTGTTCAATTGTGCTGTGAAGGATGTAACTTGTGTTGTAAATAATCATTGTAAGTTGGTTTATATAGTCTGATATTATTCGACGTGTTTATTGTGAGTTTGCATTCCTGATCGTTGTGTAATGTTCTCGAGCCTCTATTGAATAGATGCTCTCAGGATAATCTACAATTATTTTTTTATAGTTGATTCCACTCTCACTTATTCTATTTTGAAGCTCAAATAGTTTAGCTTGTTTGTAGAGAGCTTTTGCAGCAAGATTTTCGTATGGATGTTCTTTGATGATAATATCTAATTGGTCAATAGCCTCTTGATACCCTTGCTGCGAATTGTGTATTTCATAGATTCTGTAATGTACTTCGTCGCTTAGGCTGTGTCCAGGAAAAGCTGTGAAGAAGCCATTTAGTTTGACCTTCGCAGAGTCTAATTTATTCTGAAAAATCAGGAAGTCAGCTTCGGCAAAATATTTCATTGCTGAGTATGTAGAATCCAGAGTCGTGTTGTCAGAAATTAGCAGAGCTAAGTCTAAGGCATCGTTGGCTACTAATTTGGATGTACTTCCTTTTAAAACATTTAATTGAGCTTTTGCCCAATCGAGTTCTCCCAGATAATAGGATACTTTAGCTTTTTTAAGTTTGGCTTCGTATCCTATAGGGTTGTTTTTATTTTTTTGTTCAATTTGGGAATAGAGAAGTATAGCATCCCATTTTTTATTGTCGAGTAAAGTGATATCTGCTAATTCTAGTTTGATATTTGCCTTATCGCTCTGTTTAATATTGCGTACCTCTAAAGCTGTATTCAGTAGACTTGTGGCCTTTCCAATTGCTTTCAATTTAAAAGCACTTAGGTTTGCAAAACGAATCAATGTGTGTATTGACTGATTGATATCTTTTATACTTTTAAAATAGCTTGTGTAAGCTTCAGAAAGAGCTTGCCAATCATTCAACTTGGTGTCAATATTTGATTCAAGTGAGAGGTGTATACTTTCTAGTTCCCCTATCAGGGCATTGTTGTAGTATTTCGATTCTGATCCTTTTTCAACGACTAGTTTGTAGCACTTTTGAGCGATTAGATAATCCTTATTGTCGCTTGCAATCTTGGCAAGATACATCAATTTTTCACCGCCATTGTTTTTAATGAGATCAATAGATTGAGCAAGTGACAAAGCTAAATCAAATTGTTTTTTCTGAGTGTAATACCACAGTAGTAATTCTTTAAAAACTAAGTTATTCTTGCTGTTTTGAACCTGGCTTATCAGTTTTGATTTTAGAATTTGATTTAAGTCAGAATTGATATCTTGAGATAGAGCAGATTGCAACTGATTCTGAATTTGCTGAAGTTTTTCAGGTGTAACAGTTAAGGCTATCATATACTCATCAAGCATCTGCCTGAAATTGCGTTGCGACATCAGAATGTTGGCAATTTCGAAATGGAACAAGTGTTCTTGCTTTAAAATCTGACGCCCCTGTTCATAAGTTTTTATCGCAAGCTCATGCTCACCTTTCCCTCGTAAAGCATTGGCAACCGTAATAAATTCTCTTTTGTTCGGAATAATACTTTCAATGGTTTTGTTGTATTGCTTTTGGGCTTTATCAACTTCGCCTGAAATTTTATAAATATATCCTAATTCTATTTGGAAAACTCTGTCATTAGGATAACTCCGAATTTCTTTTTTTACAGCTTTTTCAGCTTTCTTATAGTTTTCCAGTTTAAGTAAGCAGGTAATATAGGAAGTGAAGTATGACTTCGATTTGGATGTTTGATAAAGCTCATTGAAAATACCAGAGGCAGCTTCGTATTCTTTATCTCTATAGTAGCGATAAGCCAATTGGCTATTTCTTTCTTGTGCAAACGCCAAGGAAGGAATTAGCATACTTAGAATCAGGAGATATAATGAATGCTTTTTCATGTGTTTATAATTTCATTTTATGGTCACATGGAAGTCGCCATAATAAACATTTTTCTCTATTAAATATATTAGCGTGGCTCATTTCAAAAGATAGAAATAAGTTGGCTTAAAGTACTTGCTGTTGAAACTTGCTTAATCAAAAATATAAAAACCCGAGAGAAATCCCTCGGGTTTTGAATGGTATATCAAATTCAATTGCTTGAATTGTATTTAGTCAATCATATCGAATCCTGTATATGGGATCAAAGCTTTAGGAATTCTGATACCTTCAGCACACTGATTGTTCTCCAATAGAGCAGCAACCATTCTTGGTAAAGCCAATGCAGAACCGTTTAATGTGTGTGCCAATTGGGTTTTCTTTTCGTTCTTTTCTTTAAAACGTAATTTCAAACGATTAGCTTGGTACGATTCAAAGTTTGATACAGAACTTACTTCAAGCCATTTGTCTTGACCTGCTGAGTAAACTTCGAAATCGAATGTTAAGGCAGCAGTAAAACTCGTATCGCCACCGCATAAACGTAGTAAACGGTATGGTAATTCCAATTTCTTGATGATACTCTCAACATGAGCAACCATTACATCCAGGGCTTCGTATGATTTGTCAGGATGCTGTAATTGAACAATCTCAACCTTATCAAATTGGTGTAGACGATTTAAACCACGAACATCACTTCCATAAGAGCCAGCCTCACGACGGAAACAAGCTGAATAAGCTGTGTTTTTAATAGGGAAATCTTCAGCTTTCAAAATGACATCACGGTAGATGTTTGTTACTGGAACCTCAGCAGTAGGAATCAAATACAAGTTATCTTCTGTGGCATGATACATTTGTCCGTCCTTATCAGGAAGTTGTCCTGTGCCATAAGCTGAAGCTTCATTTACCAATAAGGGAGGAATAACTTCTTCGTATCCAGCTTTGCGATTCTCATCAAGGAAAAAGTTGATTAAAGCTCGTTGGAAAATTGCGCCCTTACCTCTGTATAGAGGGAATCCTGCACCAGTGATTTTATTACCTAGTTCAAAATCGATGATATTATATTTCTTTGCCAATTCCCAATGAGGTATAGCACCTTCATACAAGTTTGGCATTTCACCTTCTGTTCTTTCAATCACATTCTCCTCTTCACCTTTACCAGCAGGTACCGATGGGTGAGGGATATTAGGAATTTTAAGAAGTAAGTCATTCAAATCGGCAATTGAAACATTCATTTCAGTATTCAATTGCGAGATACCTTCTTTAAGCTCACCTGTTTTAGCTTTGGCAGAATTAGCTTCTTCTACTTTTCCTGATTTAAATAGTATGCCAATTTCTTTCGAGAGGCTATTCATTTCAGCTTGAGTATTATCCAGCTTGGCTTGAGTCGTTTTTCTTTTGTCATCCAACTCAATAACCTGATCGATAATCTGAGTGGCATCGAAATTCTTTATGCTTAAAGCCTTGATGGCTTCTTCTTTATTCTCCTGTAAGTATTTCAGACTTAGCATGTGATATCTATTGAAGATGATTATTCTTGATTCATATGGAACTCGTTATGAGTACCTAGAGATTTTTTACTAACGAGTGGTAAAAATAAAAAAATCTCCTGTCTTTACATGAAATAAAGAGAGGAGATTTAAATATTTTAAATGCTAAATAATTTATTCAGCAAGAGGTTGAATAGAAACGTAAGATTTGTTGTCTCTTTTCTTTTTGAAAATCACAGTACCAGCAACTAATGCAAATAAAGTGTGATCTTTACCACAACCCATGTTTTCGCCTGGATTATGCTTTGTTCCTCTTTGGCGTACAATAATACTACCAGCTTTGGCAGCTTGTCCACCGTAAATTTTTACGCCTAATCGCTTACTTTCGGATTCTCTACCGTTTCGTGAACTACCGGCTCCTTTTTTATGTGCCATTTTTAGATATTTTTAAGGATTAAGCAAAGATTTCTTGAATCTGAATTTGTGATAAGTTCTGACGGTGACCGTTCAGTTTTCTGTATCCTTTTCTTCTCTTCTTCTTGAATACTAAAACCTTATCAGCTCTCAAGTGAGAGATTACTGTTGCGCTTACTTTAGCACCTTCAATAGTTGGAGCTCCAACTACTACTTCGCCATCTTTGTCTAACAAAAGAACTTTGGCAAATTCTACTTGTCCACCTTCTTCAGTTTGAAGTCTATGAACAAAAATCTTTTGGTCTTTCTCAACTTTGAATTGCTGACCAGCGATTTCTACAATTGCGTACATTATTCTACAATTTTCGGTTTATTCCTGAAGGTGGGTGTTTTAATACATTTAAAACAACCTCTTTTCGAACCCCCAAGGGAAATGTTTTCGGACTGCAAAAATAGAAAACAATAATTGATAAACAAAGTTTTAAAGAAAAAAACATTAGGAATGAAATCAACCTTAATAGAAAATCATTCAGTTGTTTATCATTAATTCATTTTTTGCCTATAAAGTTGGAATTTGTGAAAGTTTTAAGATGATATCTCAAGGTTATACTAGTGGTCGGTTGAGTTTAAGTTTAAATTTAGTAAATTGCTATATGTATTTAGTCTAAGTCGAACCCGTCTCAATATAAATTTTTAATATAAAATGAGATTATAGTTTTCATAAAGAGAAAGATCAATGGAGCTTATAATATAGGTACAAAACTTATAAAACAATTTATATATTTGTTGATATTATTGATTTGTAACAGTTTTGAGTTATTTGTATAAGGTTCGATTTATTGAATTGTTTTCAGAATTTGTATTGAAATTAGGAATTACACATGAGGAAAGTCAAATTAAATATACTTGGATTATCGTATAGTCAAACACAAACAGGAGCCTATGCTTTGGTGCTTGCTGAGGAAGATGGCAACAGAAGGATTCCTATTATTATAGGTGGGGTAGAGGCTCAAGCAATTGCTATTCAGCTGGAGGAATTAGAACCTCCTCGTCCGCTGACACATGATTTGTTTAAAAGTTTTGCTATTGCTTTCTCAATTAAAATTGTTGAGGTCAATATATATCGTTTACATGAAGGGATTTTTTACTCAGAGTTGATTTGTGAGAGTGGGAATAATCGAGTACGAATAGATTCCAGAACCTCAGATGCAGTGGCTATTGCTCTCCGATTTAAATGCCCAATTTTTACAAGCGAAGAAATTATAGAAAAAGCTGGAATTACTCTAAGCATTGAAGGAGAAAGTGATGATTCTAAAATTGCTCCTGTTAAGGATGTTAAATCTTCACATGAATATCGTAAGTCAAATCCTTTTGAAGGTTATTCAAAGTCCCAGCTACAGGATATGCTTGATGCTGCTATAAATAATGAAGATTACGAAAAAGCCTCACAAATTCGTGATGAATTGGAGAGACGCTAGAGTAAATACCGTATTTCTCAAATAAACAAAACCTGAAAGATAGAACTTAACCAGTTCATATTCTTTCAGGTTTTGTAGTTAGTTGGAAAAGGGCTTAGTCAGCTCTTATCAAAGAATTATTTTTTTATTAATGAATTATTTGTTCAATCGCTTCAGGATTGTGTTTGTGTTTAAACAATATTGCAAAGAATATTGCAATGACAAATGAATAAATTGCAAAAGTGTTCCAAATATCCATCCAAATAAAATCACCTTGACTACTAGTAAAGAATTTTCCAATCATGATTCCACTCACCCATGATCCGAAGATGGCTCCAAATCCATTGGTCATCATCATGAATAGGCCTTGTGCACTAGATCGTATATTTGAATCACATTGGGTCTCAACAAATAGTGAACCCGAAATATTGAAGAAATCGAAGGCCATGCCATAAATTATGCATGATAAAATAATCATCCAGAGCCCTCCAGATGGGTCTCCATAGGCAAATAAGGCAAATCGTAGCACCCATGCAAACATACTTATTAGCATCACCTGTTTAATACCAAATCTCTTTAAGAAGAATGGAATGGCAAGAATGAATAAGGTTTCCGATATCTGGGATATAGACATGATGATTGTTGAATATTTTACAACAAAAGAGTCAGCATACTGTGGCACTTTTTCGAATTCAGATAAGAATCTGTCACCATACATATTAGTTAGCTGCAAAGCGGCTCCAAGAAACATAGAGAAAATGAAGAATAGAGCCATCTTATAGTTTTTGAACAATTTAAATGCGTTC